>JAGYOL010000001.1 GCA_018399555.1 Kiritimatiellia bacterium
GAAAAGTCAAATGCTTAAATACGGATGGAGCGAGCGTCTGTTTCAATCCATTCAACAATAATAATTTCAGCATTGTCAATATGCCGACGGGATCAACGGTATTGCGCGGTGACGGTGATGTCCTGCTTGGGCATGGTGATAATGGTGTCGCGGGCATCCGCGTTGAAGAGTGCACCGGCAAAGGCGTCCGCCGGTTCAACCAGCCAGCACTCGAAAATCTGACCGGATTCGTCGACGGCGGAAATGGGTATTTGCGTCCGGTAGCGGTAGATTCCGCCAGTGTTGACTTTGCTGCCAATCAGCGTGAGCGTGTGCGGAACACCTGCGGTTTTAATCAGACGGAGACCGGTGTGCGGTGAAATCGTATTGGTGGGTTGTCCGTTGCGGTAGCCGGCTTTCGTGTAAGGATCGGCCACCAGATCAAATGAGCCGCCGCGAATGATGCGGCGGTAAAATGTGTCCGGCTCTTCAGCTCCGACCGGATCGGTCTGCACGTCGGAGCCGAGCTTGATGCCAACAAGATACCAGTCAAGACAACACTCGAAAACATTGCCGTGAGTATCATAAAGACCCCAGGCGTTGGGCTCAAGTGATCCAACCGTTGCGGGGGCGGTCATAGTTGGCTGTCCGTTGGTCGAAACAATTGCCACATCAAACAGCTCGCTGACGTCGACATTCCAGTTGCCGGAAGTGCCTGCACGGCAGGCATATTCCCACTGCGCTTCAGTGGGCAGGTCAAAACCGTCGCTCCCGGTTTTTATGCGCATCATCCCGATGAACGAGTCGGCATCGACATCACGGTCGGCTGGCCAGTCGCGTCCGTTTATGTCGCCGCGAATATCATCGTAGGAGATGTTTTCAACGGGATGGGCGTCGCGCTCACTGCCGCTGTAACTCGAAGGATAGGTATCCATCACATTATCCCACTGTCCCTGAGTCACCTCGAAAATGCCGATATAGAAAGCCTCGGTCAGTGTTACCCAGTGGATATCTTCGCTGAGATTATCACCGGTACCCATCTGGAAGGTTCCCGGCAGAATGCGGCGTAAAACCATTTTTGTGTCTTTATAGCTGTTATCCCAGCCGCCGGCAGGTGGCTGGTCCAGATAAGTAACAGTGTACAGAGTGCTGCTCTGGGTAAAATTCAATACCATATATTCACCTTTAACGGCTGGCAGCGGCTGATAGAGCGGATAGATGACAGCATCCGCGCCGTTTACCGTGAAGGTCGTCGACTGCTGCAACGGATCGTTCAGCTGGGCCTCCGCACCGGACCACCGTTCAAACTGGTGCAATTCCGAGGGGGGCTGTAGAACGCTGACATTGACAACCGTTCCGTTCACGTAGCTGCCGCTGCCGTTGCCGTTGACCACGGTCAGATTGTACTCTCTGTCGGGGTAGGTTGCGGTAACAGTGATGTCTATGTCGGGCATGATCAGGGTTGTGTTCCAGGCCTCGCTGTCGGTAAAGGTGGCGGGGCCCTGCCAGAGAAAGCGCTGGTGCTGAGTGGGAGCGGGAGCTTGAATGGAGACAACTTCACCGGCGAAATGATAGCCGTCGCCGCTGCCACCGGTTACAGTAAGATGATAGGGAGCGTGACGGTAAACGGCGGCCAGGGTTACATCGGAACCGGCAATCGTGAGAGTGGTTGTCATGGCATAGATGTCGGCGACACCGGCGACACTTCCCTCCCAGCGCCAGAAAACATTGGTCTCGGTGGCGGGGGCATCGGCATAGATTTCGATCACTTGGGCATTTGTAACGGAGGATGCGGAGGCTGTACCGTTGGTGACAGTGACGTTGAAGAGCAGTGGTTTGCAGGTGGCGCTCACGGTGATATCGGAGTCGGTTACGGTGACGGTGGTGGTCGGCGAATAGATATCCGCGACAGCAGCCACGGCACCGGTCCACTGGTCAAACTCAAACCATTGGGGCGCGGCATCGGCGATGATTTGCTGAATGTGGCCATTGGTATAGCTGCCGTCACCGCTGCCGTTGATCACGGTCAGAGCATAGGTCGGAGGGGGCGGCGGGATGATCACGCAGATGCGGATTCCGGTCTCGGTGCCGCTTTCATCCATGCTATGGCGTGCCGCGCTGCGGCAGACCTCAGCCTCATTCCAGGCTGAACCGCCTTTAGCGACGCGAAAGCCGGTGCCGGTGGTATAAACCGGATTGGTCTGAACATTCGTTCCCAGCGCGGCATTGTAGGCGTCGCGGCAGTATTCGCGGACATTACCGTGCATATCGTAGAGCCCCCAGGGATTGGGCACTTTGGTTCCAACCTCACTCGGAAATTGAATCCCCGTACCACTGTTAGCCACATACCAGGCGTAACTGCCGAGCTGCGCGGCATCAGCACCGAAGCTGTAAGCCGTCTGGGTGCCGGCGCGGCAGGCATACTCCCACTGCGCCTCGGTGGGCAGATCGACACTCCAGCCGGCATTCAGGATGGTTTTGGATTCCAGCGGATCAAGAAACTGCTGATTGAGTTGATCGAAGGATTGTCCGTAAACCGGCTGTTTGCCCGTGTCGCTTGTGCCGGAGACTCTGTCGTACTGCTCCTGGGTGATTTCAAACACCCCGATATAGAAATCGTCAGTCAGCGTGACCTGGTGCAAGTCCTCATCGGGATTCACGGAGGGCCGTCCAACCTCACTCTCGGGTGATCCCATCATGAATGTACCGGCACTGATTTTTTTAAGCAGCAGTTTATCGATTTTGTAATTATCGTGGGTCACGCCGTCGGGCAGCGAAGCGGTATTATAATAGGAGACCGGATAGCTCCCCGCAAGATAGCCATCGGAGATATCGATCACCATATATTCATCGGCGGCCGCGACATTGACAATCGGCGGGAGCAACGCTGCCGCAAACAACAGAGTTCTGTAAAAAAGAGGTGCTGCGCGTGTGATCATGGTGTTCCTGTGTTTTAGTGTTTGCACGGTGAACCGCTGGTTCGGGCGGAAATGACAACGCCCTACTGCGACATTATGATATGTCGCGGGCATGTCGGAGTCAACTCGAAAAAGGCTGGTGAGTTCCATAAAGTGAGTGTCAGCCAGAGGCCACCGGCTGACACTCGGTACGGGTGACGCTGTCTCACACCGATTTGCAGAAGCTCCCCTTTTCAGCCTCTGGTGAAGACTCCACTGCGCCACTCATCAATGAGTACGCTGCGCATTTCCGCAAAACCGGTCTTTTGAAACTCTGTGCGCACTTCGTCATATTGTGAGTCGAGAATCCCCGAAAGGATAAGACGCGCATCGGGATGCTGTTCGACCGAGTCCGCGATTGACCCGGCATATTCGATCAGCACCGGAGCCAGGATATTGGCGGTCACGGTGCGTGCCGGAGGATGAGGCCTCTGCAGGTCGGCATGGTAGAAGTTCAGATTCAGAGCGTTCAGCCGGGCATTTTCGTCAGCGATCCGCACACTGTCGGGATCGATATCGAAGCCGCGCACCTCCGTGCAACCCAGCAGCGCGGCGCCGATCGAGAGTATTCCTGAGCCGCAGCCCATATCAAGAAAGGAAGAGAGCGGCTGCCGGGCGGCAAGCTCATCCAGCAGCAGCAGACAGGCCCTGGTTGTAGCGTGTTTGCCGGTGCCGAAGCTCATACCGGGATCTATAGTGATCACACAATCATGGGGTGCGGGGGTAAAACTCTCCCAAAGCGGACGAATCACGATCCGCGGCGAAATCCTCTCCACTCGAAAAAACCGTTTCCAGCTTTCGGTCCAATCGCTTCTTTTCAGCTGTGAACGGTTGAAGCGGGGCTGAAATCCGATCAACGCACAGGCATTTGCCAGGGCCTCACGGATCTCTTGCTCGCACTCCGTGTGCTCGAAAAAAACCTCGACACGACAAAGGTCGCTCTCGACATCGTGGAAGCAGGTCGGCGTAAACGAATCACAGTCGATCAGCTCCAGGAGAGTGTCAACCAGAGTTTTGTTGATTTCAAAAGATAGAACGTGGATCATAGGTGGCGGCTGATACTCTAGGCCGTTAGTGTGCAGCACGAACTGAGCAGCAGTTAAACCACTGTGCAGACTGCGGCGTGGGCATTGATCTCGGTTTTGATCGTCTGCAGCAGATCCTCGGATGCGCGGTCGGATATGCGGAAGATCGCCAGTGAGCGTTCACTCCGTTTGTTGTGAGGGTTGCGCATATCTTCGATATTGATATCGGCGTCGGCCAGTTTGCGGGCGATTGAAGCGATTACCCCCGGCCGGTCGTCATACAGGCAGAAGAGAGTGGCGCCGACAGGCTCAAAGTAGAGGCGGTCGAATTCATCGATTCTCGAGACGGTCTGAACCCCCTCGGTGACGGTGCCGCGTATGCTGTACTCCTTGAGTTCGGAATTGGGGCGCTCCACAATCAGATCAATAGTCATCGAGTCACCGTAGCCTTTGTCATCGTCGGTTTCACGGTTGACCAGCTCGATGCCCATCTCCTTCATGAAATTAAGGGCCGCTTTATAATCGTTATAGCGATCGAAATCGTTCCAGATGCCGGAAAGCACCGAGACCGTGAGCCACTTGTCGTACTTGGCCAGGGTTCCGTAAAAGCTGGTTTCCAGCCGTTTAACCGGCACATTGGCCCCGGATATCTGGCGCACCAAGCTTGAGATGTTATAGGCCAGTTCACAGTAGGCGCGTTCGAGACCCTCGGGAATATCGCGATTGACCACGCAGCTCATATCGCTTTTTTCATCGAGATCAATCAGCTCGCGTGCCGCCCGCTGGGCCGCATTGAAGTTAGCCTCGTAGGTACTAGCACCGAGATGCGGCATCATGATATCGGCGATATCGGTCATACTTTTAGGGCCGGCCGCGTCTTTGGGATAAACGTCATTCAGATAGCGCAGTTTTTTAGCGGCTTTGACTGCGCGCAGGGCATCTTCGTCGACCACTCCGTAACGGGCGCAGTTGACGATAGTGGCACCCTCTTTCATCATTCCGATAAAATTCGGGCCGACGATACCGCGGTTGTTTTCCCCTCCCGGTATATGCAGTGTCACATAATCCGACTCTTTGAAAATTTCATCCATTGTGACGGGCTCAATCCCGAACTCGCGCACCTTTTCAGAGTTTACCAGCGGATCATAGCCCAGAATGCGGCACTCAAAGCCCTTGAGTCTGCGTGCAACCAGCCGTCCGATATTGCCCAGCCCGACAATACCGACCGTTTTACCGGTCAGTTCCCGGCCCATAAAACTCTTTTTTTCCCAGCGTCCGGCGCGGGTTGACTCATCGGCTTTGATCACATGGCGGGCATCGGCCAGAATCATAGTGATCACCTCTTCGGCCACGCCGTTGGCGTTGGCGCCGGGGGTGTTCATCACATCCACCCCCTTTTTACGGGCGTGTTTGATATCGATATTGTCATAACCGGCACCGGCTCGCACAATCACCCGCAGTGCCGGCAGCAGATCGATTATTTCGGCGGTCACCTTCTCGCTGCGCACAATCAGACCGTAGGCATCGGCATTGGCCCGTGCCAGCTCCGCGAGCGGCGTTTCGGCATCCTGCACCACACTGTAGCCAGCTTGGGCATCCAGGGTTTCACGTGCAACATCGTTCAGTTTTGTGGGGATCACAATTTTTTTCATGCTTCTATCATGCCTCAATCTTTGGTAACCTTTGAAATTGTAGCGTTGGGATTTTGTTATTTAACGCTCTTTCGTTGTCAAACTGTATGTTGTATACTTTAATGATGTTGGCCGCAGTAATCAAGCCAACTGTTGAGAAAAACCCTGAAATCGGAAACGCACTTAAAATGATCAAGAAACTGAATAGTGTTGTTATACTAACAGCAATCTCGCTAGCTACCGTCGTAAGTCACGCTCAATACTATGGAGCACATGACAACCGCGGCTACGCCAGCGACACCTTTGAGGGCTTTGAAGAGGTTGACAAAGGCAGAATGCCGCAGAAAAATAGTTCCTGGTGGTATTGGCTCTCAGCTGATACCGCTGCGGCACAGCTTGAATACTGCAGACAGCGCGAGAAGGAGGGCAAGCTTAATTCGGCACGCAAGGGTTATGAAGCTCTGGTACGGGAATGGCCCACAACCGTCGAAGCCGCGCAGGCGCAACTGAACCTCGCGCATGTGCTGGAAAAGATGAAGCGTTATGCGAAAGCCTTCGACGAATATCAGTATGCTCTGATTCACTACTCTGGACACTGCCCCTACGACGAGATTATCGAAAGGCAGTACAGAATAGCCAATCTGCTGCTGCATGAAAACAAAAGCATGTTCGGCTGGATGTTGAGTGGTACCGACGAAATCCGCGAACGTTTTGAGCTGATTGTGCGTAATGCGCCTCGTTCATCGATCGCGCCTGAAGCGATGCTCAAGATCGGGCGAATCCGTGATGATGCCGACAAACTGGAGGAGGCCATCAAGGTTTACGACGGCATTCTCAACCGTTATCCCGCCTCTCCGCAGGCGGAGACAGCCGCCTGGCTCTCTGCACGCTGCCGGCATACTCTGGCGGTAAAATACAAATACAACGAAAACCTCTGCCGCGAATCGATCGCTTTCCTGCAGGCGGCACTCAAACGCCTGCCCGGACATCCCAAAAGAGTTGATCTGGAACGCTGGCTGGCTGAACTGACTGATCTGCAGGTGGAACAGAACTATGCCAAGGCGGTTTTTTATGACACCAGACGTTACAAATCGGAGATTAAAATAAACGCTTACCGTCGTTTTCTCGCTGACTTTGCCGATTCCAAATACGCGCCGGCGGTACGTGAGCGCATCAGGCAGCTGGAATCCGGCGAGCCTGCTCAGAAGGAGTAGGTTGACTGGTTTGCGCGTTTTAACATGAATTAAAGAACAGCAGGAAAGGTCATCAAGAGCATGAAAAGAGTCATATTGAGCAGTGCGGCTCTCACCGCCGCGCTTTTTATCGCGGGCGGTTGCGCTTCCTACAGCTTCAAATCCAATGTCCCGCCGGAAGCCCGGTCAATCGCTGTACCGGTTTTTGAGAACCAGAGCGATTTCCCAGAACTTGATGCGGTGGTCACGCAGTACACACTGCGGGAATTTCAACGCGAGGGCACCTTCAGAATCAAACCGCCTGAACGTGCCGCCTACAAACTTTACGGAGTACTCTCCCGCAGCAAATCGAATGCGCTCAACTACGACCGCAACTTCGGGTCGCGTGCCTCCGAGTATGAGTACACGGCGGTGGCCAGAATCACCCTGGTGGAGAGTTCAACCGGCAAACTGCTGATGGACGATGTGAAGGTGCAGGCCAAGACCACCTTCATGACCCAGGGTGACATGCTGACCAGCATGCAGGACGCCAGTCCGCGCCTGGCCAGAGAGCTTTCCAGAGCGATTGTCGACACTGTATTGGCACAATGGTGAAGGCGTCAGAGTGTCAGACATACAAATTTCCAGGTCGTCGCTCTGCCATCGGACAGGCTCACGGCAGGCGGACGGCAGAATGCAGCACAGGTGACCATGGTTGAAACCCGCGAAACAGAGCTTGGGATTCTGGCCCAGCTGGTGACCACCGGGATGGATACACATGAGGCCTCTGACTCTCTGCTTGAACTGAGCCGCCTGACCGACACCGCCGGCATCAGGATATGTGACCGCATAACGCAGAACCGTCATAAACCTGACGGTGCCACACTTTTCGGCCGCGGTAAGGTGCAGGATCTGAAAAATCTGGTGCATGCATTCGATGCGAACATCGTGATATTTGACAATGAACTCAACGCCTTTCAGCAATACAATCTGGCCAAGGAGCTGGGTATCCGGGTGATGGATCGCACCGAGGTTATTCTGCAGATATTCGCGCGCCGGGCACGTTCCTCCGAGGCACAGGTGCAAGTGGAGCTGGCACAACTGCAATTTCTGCTCTCACGAATACCGGTCACGGCAACGCAGCAACGCTTCAAGGGCGGTATCGGCATGAAAGGTCCGGGCGAAAGCCATCTGCAGCTGCGCAACGCGCCGATGCGCCGACGCGTGGCGGAGTTGAAAAAGCGGCTGGGCGCAATTCACCGACGCAACAAAGTTGCCAGTGTGAACAGTCGGCGCAAATGGCCGGTTGTTTCAATGGTTGGCTACACCAACGCCGGCAAATCCACTCTGCTCAACGCTCTCGCACCGCGGTCGGATGCCTATGTGGACGACCGCCTTTTCGCCACACTTGACACCAAAACCCGGTTGATCTGGCTCAAGCCAAACCGTCGCGTGTTGCTGACCGACACCGTTGGCTTCATCCGGCACCTGCCTCACGCCTTGATCGCTTCTTTCAAATCCACTTTGGATATCGCCGTGCAGGCCGATTTGTTGCTGGTAGTTGTGGACGCATCCTACCCGCATGTGCAGGATCACCTCAAGGTATGCTATGAGACCCTGGCGGAGATCGGAGCACAGGATGTACCCTCGCTGCTGGTATTGAACAAGTGCGACAAAGGCAGTTCGGACACCTCGGTGCTGCATGTGACCGAACGCTATCCGAGTGCGGTTCCGGTCTCCGCCCACACCGGTTACGGTCTTGATTTACTCAAACAAAACATAGTAGAGGAGCTTCAGAAATGCTGCATGTTGTGGCAACTCCCATCGGGAACCTCGCGGATTTGAGTCCCAGGGCGGTTGAAACCCTCAAAGCTGCTGATCTGATCGCCTGTGAAGACACACGGCGCACCTGGCAGCTGCTCAGTGCCTTCAATATTCCCAGGCCTGAGATGATATCATACCGTGAGGGCAACGAAGAACGGGCCGGACGACGTGTGATTCAGGCGGTTCAGGCGGGCAACTCGGTCGCGCTCTGTTCGGACGGAGGTTATCCGGGTATCAGCGATCCCGGTTACCGTCTGATCCGGGCGGCGGTAGCGGCGGAGATACCCTTTGACGTGATACCCGGAGCATCGGCGGTCGATCTGGCTCTGCTGCGATCCGGACTGCCCACCTCGAGTTTCACCTTCAAAGGTTTCCCGCCGCGTAAACCGGGTGCGCTCCGGCGTTTCTTCAAAGAAGAGGCTTCACTCGCGCATACGCTGATCTGCTTTGAATCGCCCTTCCGCATCGGCAAGACCCTGCAGGCTGCCTTTGAGGTGCTGGGCGACCGCGAGTGCGCAGTCTGCCTGGAGCTGACCAAACTACATGAGCGTGTTGAACGCGGCTACCTCTCCGGCCTGAGTGCACACTTTTCCGATCGGAAGGTCCGGGGTGAAGTGACCATTGTGATCGCCGGCAGCAACCCTAAGTTTCATGCAGCCTGGAAAATCTGAACTCTCTTTTGAAACAAAGCTGAAAAAAGGGAGTTTGTCAGACTTTTAAGTCCGACAGACTGCTAGGCAAAGCCTTCGGCCTTGCGGCTGCGGCGTAATATCTCCGCAGTGACTGCATGCATGACTCTGGTGCGGTCGATAAAACCTGCCAGCTTCCGTGAGCCGGGCGAGTCAAAGACCGGCAGGTAATCGATCGGTATGCTGGCCATGCGTTCCAGCGTATCCTGAAGTTGATCGGTCACCACAGCGTTGTCCTTCAAAGGCTCCATCAGATCGTGAGCCACCAGCAGCAGCTGCAGTTCATTTCTGGTCAGGGTGTTTTTGATTTCCTGGAAGGTGATGATTCCGACAAACTCCCCCGACCGGTTGATCACCGGATAGCATAGGTAGTCGTTCTCACTGAAGGTATCCAGCACCTTGACCAGCGGTGCATACTCGTCGATCGTCACCACATTTTTATCCATCACATCCGCAACGGTGTATGTCGCGATCAAATCTTCGATTGTAATATTGACGTTGGCCTCACCGGCTTTGTGCACAGCCATTTTAACGCACGGGGGCCCAAGCAGCTGCACCAGAAAGGTCGACGCGGTTACAACAATCACAATGGTCTGCCCGACCGATGCCAGTTCGCCGGTGAACTGCTGACTGGCCAGGATCGAGAGTCCGATCGCAACACCCGCCTGACTGAACAGGCAGATTCCCAGATATTTACGAACACTTTCCGAAGCTCCGGCAAAGCCAGCCCCCCAACGCGAACCGTAGATTTTCCCCGCCGTGCGCCCTGCAACGTAAACAACCGCCAGAACCATCACCCACAACTCCATGTGAGCCAGTTTCATTCTGGCACCGACCAGCACGAAGAAGAGCACATAGATCGGAGGAGCAAATTTTTCGACCAGACCGAAAGCACTTGTGCTGCGACGTGGAGCCAGATTCACAAGCGTCATTCCCAGACTCATGGAGGACAGGATCGGATCCAGCTCCAGTAACCGGGCACAGCCGATCACCAGAAAAACCGCGCCGATCGTAAAGGTCAGCGCATTATCATGCTCTCTCAACCGCCGGATCATATAGTTGAGCAGCAGTCCGAAAGCGGTGCCGAGCAGAATTGAGCCACCCATTTCAAATAGCGGCACGGCCAATGAGCGCAGCAGTGAACTGTCGCCGTTTCCAAAAAGTGTAACCGAAAAACTCGCGCAAAGTCCATATAGAAGAAGTGCCAGTCCGTCATCCATGGCCACCAGTGCCATCACTGTTTTCGTCAGCGGCCCCCCTGCACGCGCTTCCCAGAGAACATCAACCGTCGCCGCCGGGGCGGTGGCGGAGGAAATGGCACCCAGCAGCAGTGCCAAGCCCAGCGACGCACGCCAATCCAACGCGATCAATCCCAGAGTATTCAACCCCAGACAACTGATGAACACCAGCAAGGTAACTGCCAGAAAAGCGCCCAGACCCTCGGCAAAAAGAATGATAAGAAACTGTTTGCCGAATTTCCTGAAAAGTCCGATCTTGAGCTCGCCGCCGATCATAAACCCGATAATTCCCAGTGCCAGAAAATTAAAAGGGCTCATCTTGTCGATAACAGCCTGATCGATCAGAGAGAAACATGACTCGCCGAAAATCAAACCGATAACAATGTAGCCGACAACCTGCGGGAAACGGATTCTTTTAAATAAGCGGGCACCGAGAGTACCGCCGAAAATAGCGATTCCCATCAACAGCAGAATGTTTAAATGCAGATTTTCCAAAATCGTTTCCTAAGCTTCAGACCGGACAGAGAATCTCGTAAACAGCCTGAGGCGAGTCACTCTCAAGAATTGCATTGCGGGAACTCTCACTTTTCAGCACTGAAACAACATTGGCCAGCATCTTGATATAATCACCGTGTTGTGCAGGACCGGCCGCTATCATGGCGACTATTCTGACCGGCTCCTGATCGATCGAGGGATAATCGCATATCCCGGTTTTATGAACCCCCAAAGCCATGGTGAGTTGTTCAATTCCGTGAAGACGCACATGCGGCACTCCGATTCCCATGCCGATTCCGGTGCTCATCATCTCTTCACGCTGCAGAAAGGCCGCTTCAAGTTCGGCAGTCGAGGGCATCCCGGGGGTAGACCTTATAATCGGAGTAAGAATATTGATCGCCCCGGCGCGAGTGTCACATTCCAGAAAGACTATCCTTTCAGGACTCAACGCATCTTTTATGGTCATTTGCTTTTCCTATCGTAAATTCAATCAGGCAACTCTTCGTCCAGAAGATCGCAATGCTCATATTTACGCAATGGAGCACCGACGGACGATTGATTCTGTGAGCTCAGGTTTATCTTGAAACCCTAATTTCTGTTTTCAGAAACAAAAACTCGTTTGATCGTATCACAATATGGGGTGCTTCTCAATATGCAAATGCGACCCGGTTTGATCCGGAAAATCGTTGCAGAAGTTGATTGAACAGCGACTAAAGCAGAACGCAAACATACAAGTGTGTACTACAAGCATGGAAACTTTTTTAGTACAGGCTTTAGCCTGCAAAGCGCAACGATTAACAGATACGCCCATTTTGTCATCCAGCTCTTCCATTCTCTTTCTGCGTGGTTCTGTTAAAAAATATTTTATAGCTTGTCTTTTGAATTGAAATTTGATAAGTAACTGCATGTGTCTGAGATCTGTATTGCGTTGTGCATCCTGCGTGTCGCTGATTAATTGAACGCGATGCCGCCGGAAAAAATGAACGTTTGTTGTCAGCCGTGTTGCGACTGACTTCCTGATGAGGGGAGTAGAATCATGAAGCGGTTTCTTTTTTTCGTTTTTCTGCTGTATTCAACCGGTGATCTGGCCTCGCAAACCCTGCTTTGCAGTCAGAGTTTTGAAGATACTTCGTCCGATACCTGGCCCTACAACGCCACCCCTGCGGAGTACAATTCTGACGGCGACATCTGGGGTATCGTCACCGTCACCGACGACGACAACAAATATTTTAATCCCGCGCCGGACGGCGACCGATTCTGGGAGTTTTATGACATCGATGAAATCCCCGACATGCCTGTTGATCAGGTCGCGCATCTGACATTTGAAACGGTCGATATATCAGAGTGCGGTGACTGCATGTTGAGCTTCAGCTACTGTAACCGCGGACTGGACACTGCGGATTTCACAGCCTACGCTGTCGCCCTTGATAACGGTACAGAGTGGGACGAAGTTGAACAGGTTATGCTCCCGAAACACTCTGAGTATAAGTCAGAGTGGTTTGCCGTTGAAATTATGCTGCCCGCCGAGGCTCAATTCTGCCGGCTGCGGTTTTCAGTCAGTGCCGACTATTCAGCCGATTGCGGCGGCTTCGATGATATCAGATTGACGGAATTGCCGGCTGACTACCCCTTTCTCAACATAGCCGCGCCGCAGAGCGGATATGTGGCGGATGCGGAACAAAGTGCGCTGTGCGTCAGCGGAACCTGCACCAACTGCGTCGGACGACTGAGCTGGAGCAACCTCACCAGTGGATTGTGCGGAACAATTGCGGCGACCTCAGAGTGGTGCATTGCAGCTCTGCCGCTGACAACTGAGCGTAATTTCATAACTGTAAGCGGAACCAACAGCTCCGGAATCGTAACTGCGGATGAGGTGATAATCTACCGTGATCCCGGAATTGTGATCGCCTTTACCGCATTCAATGCACAACGTGACGCCTTCGCCTTCGCGGCACTGAGTGAAATTCCGTCCGCTATGCGTATCATTTTCAGCGATGAAGAGTGGGACGGCACAAACTTTGTTTCACAGTCATACGAGGGGGATATCGTCTGGAACAGCGGATCGGGCCTTGCGCCGGGCAGCGTCGTTATAATTGATTTTTGTGACAACACCGAAAACTGGAGTGCCTCACACGGACAAATTGAGAGTGTCGCTTCGAGACGCATGGATCTGGCGATGAGCGGCGAAGATATCTACGCCTATCTCGGTGAACCGCGTGAGCCATTGCTTTTTCTGAGTGCGCTCAGCACTGCCGGCGGCGAGCTGGCTGGAACCGGACTATGCTACGGCGAAAGCGCAGTCGCCATACCTGCATCTCAAAGCAGCGGAGCGGAGTATGACGGCCCGCGTTGCGGATACGATTTCTATGGGCAGTATCGCCCGTTGCTCTGCGATCATGACAACTGGAAAACTCTGGCACTTGCGCCGAATGCGGCTGGCTTTGCGGCCGGGGACGATCCTGCCACAGCTTCCATCTCCATTTTAACGCCGGAAATCGGAAACTTTGTGGATTACACCGTGCCGGTAATCGCCGTGAGCGGTACGGTAGCAAACGCGGTCGGACATATCGTCTGGAGCAATGCGGCCAACGGTGCCAACGGAGAGGTCGCGGTTGAAAATCCTTGGAGCATTGATAACGTTGCACTTGAGCCGGGAGAAAACATTCTGACTGTTACCGCCACCAACAGTGCCGACAACGCGACAGCCGCCAGCATTAAAGCGGTCCGCGGCCTTTTACTCGACAACAGCCTGGCCGGCGCAATCACCTTCACCGCTTTCAATTCGGCAACCGACTCATTCTCGTTCGTCGCAATTCACGACCTGCCGCAGGATACCATCATTCGCTTCACCGACGAAGAGTGGGACAGAATCGCCTTCGGAACAGGTGAAGATGATCTTGTCTGGAGTAGCCTCGCGCCTGTAGCCGCCGGAACGCTCATCGCAATAACCAACTGCGAATCCAGCGCGACCGTCGGCGCAACCGAGGGAGTAGTTATATCCGGCAGATTGTCGATTTCACAAAACGGTGAGGATATTTATGCCTACCAGGGAATTGCCGCCAGAGAGCCGAGCGCATTCCTGGCTGCCGTCAGCACCGGGAACGGTGATCTGCGCGGCACCGGACTGCACTATGGAGAAACGGCTGTCGCATTGGAAAAGAATCCGACCGCTCAGTGCTACTGCGGCGACCGCAGCGGTGTGCAAAGTTGGAACAACTATCTGTTGCTGGCAAACAACTCAGAGAACTGGAGCATACCTGCAGAAGATGAACCACCCTGGGGTTCAACCACCGCATTCAGCATCATCAAAGCGGCGACGGTACTGTTGCTGCGATAAAAGATCAGACCATCAGCGCTGCTGCTCTTCGGAAATCAACGTCTGCATACGGTTGATTGTGCCTACAAAATCAGAGTTCTGCTTGAGCAGTGTCTGGCACATGGTCACCAGTTCAGCGCAGCGGTGAAGCGTTGTAATGCGCGATTTCTCAAGTTCCTTGCGACGCAGCTTGAGACTCTCGACACTCTCTTCGAGCGTTGCGATGTGCTGTTCGGATTTAAGCAGCATCCGGCGTGTCTGAAAGAGCTGCGCAAGCACCTCTCCCGCCGAGAGATCAAGATCATCAATGTTCATTCCGGTCGGGATCGGTACAGTCACCGGCTGTTTGCACTCGACACATTCGATCTCTAAACCGGCTCCTCTGTAATCAATCACCAAGCTGTGATGGCAGTGCGGACATTCAAAAACGATGTCTGTTGCCTGTATAACCTCCTCTTCAGCCGCACTTTGTACGCTCTGTGGCACCGGAAGTTGCTCTTTTATCCTGTCCATAACGCCTCCTTGAGTCGCCAGATTATACACGCATACAGATTAACGGCTGATCAAAACCGGCAAGATCAGGGTTTGACCACCTTACCGGCTTTGATGCAGGACGCACAAACCTTCATGCGTGTAACACCACCGCTGGCGGTCCTCGCACGAACCAATTTAATGTTCGGCAGAAACCGTCGTTTTGAAATACCGGTCGTGTGCAGGCCGATACCTCCCTTATATTTCGCAAGACCGTGACGAATAATGGAATTTCCCGTCCGGGGGCCTTTTCCGCATATTTCGCAAACTTTTGACATAACTCTATCTCCTACTCGAAAAGGGGTGAATGGTAACATTTTTAATCACCCCCTTCAAGGGCAAACGAAGTTTTTTTCATTTACGAAATTCCTCTGGTCAATACTTTATAAATATTCGGAGTGTTTAACAAGAGATAAAAGAATTTTTCTGCAATCCTATCTTCAATAATTTAAATTATTTATTGGGCAATAATTCAATCCGCTTTGATTTCACTGATTGATCCGCAACGGGAGAAGCGTTATAGTTAGACGTTATGGAAGAAAGAGTGTTGGCAGTGGAGGATTTGGCGATTGAATTTCGGCGTGAAGGCAGTTCAACTGTGCCGGTACGCTCGGTTTCATTCGATATCCGGGCCAACGAAAAGATCGCGCTGGTTGGTGAAAGCGGCTGCGGCAAGAGCCTAACGGCTCTGGCACTGACACGTCTTTCGCCGGTTGACCGGGCAAAGGTCAGCGGTTCGATTTATTACAGAGGCCGAAAGCTGACCAAACCGGAAGATTTCAGAAAACTGCGCGGCGGCGGAATAGCTTATGTTTTTCAGGATCCCGGCGCAACGCTTAATCCGGTGATGCGTGTGAGAGACCAGATGGCGGAATCACTGCGCTCACTGCCGCGTAACAGGCGGTTGCAACGAAGCCTTGAACTTCTGAAACGCACCGGTCTGCCGGACCCCGTACGGGCAGCGAAAGCATTTCCCTGCGAATTAAGTGGTGGTCAACAGCAGCGTGTTACGCTGGCAATGGCGCTGGCCTCCGATCCGCGCCTGCTGGTGGCCGATGAGCCCACCACCGCTCTGGATGTGACCACGCAGAAGCAGGTGCTTGACCTGATCGATGAACTGGCGGCAGCCTCCGGCATGGCTGTTCTTTTAATTACCCACAATCTGGGACTGGTAGCGGGTCATATGAACAGAGTCAATGTGATGTATGCCGGCACCATTGTCGAAAGTGGCACTGTTGGTGACGTGCTACGTCAGCCGCACCACCCCTACACGCGTGGCCTGCTTGACGCTGTTCCGATGCTCGACACGCCGCGCGAACAGACCCTGCGCGACATTCCCGGAACGGTGCCCTCTCCGGATCAATGGCCTGCGGGATGCGCATTCGAACCGCGCTGCGGCAGAGCTTTGGAAATCTGCTCTAAGCAGACTCCGCCACTTGAGATCAACCACACCAGAACAATCTGCTGTTTCAATCCGGAGCAATAAAATATAATGGCCAGATTCAGAAATACCCCTGTTCTCGAACTGCGTGAGCTAGCGGTTGTTTACAAAAGCCGCGGCCAACCCCCGCTCCAGGCGGTCAAAAAGGTTTCTCTGAGTGTCAGGCGCGGCAGATCGCTCGGAATTGTCGGGGAGAGCGGCTGCGGCAAAACCTCACTGGCACGCGCTATCACCGGCATCATCAGAGCACACTCCGGCTCTCTGCTTTTTGAGGGAGGCGATGTATCGCGGCTCGATACACACGGACGCCGCCTTTACCGCCGCAAGGTGCAGATGATTTTTCAGGATGCCAGCGGCTCACTGAATCCGCGCATGACCGCACGTCAGACACTGGCGGAGGTCTTCACGGTGCACCGGTTGTGCTCACAGGATCAAATCGGGCAGAGCGTTGAAGAGCTGCTGGAAAGAGTTGCGTTGCCGCTGAAACTGCTGGATGCCTATCCGCGTGAAATGAGCGGCGGACAATGCCAGAGGGTCAGTATTGCCCGCTGCCTGGCCCTGCAACCTGAGCTGATCATCGCCGATGAGCCGGTCAGCGCACTGGATGTCTCGGTGCAGGCCCGCATTCTGAATCTGCTGCGTGTACTGCAGCTCGAACTGCACCTGACTATGATTATGATTTCGCACGATCTGGCGGTGGTCCGTCACGTCTGCGATGAGGTGGCCGTGATGCACAACGGCGAACTGGTAGAGAGCGGTCCGACCGTCTCCGTGCTTGAACGTCCGCACCACAGCTATACGCGGAAACTGCTCGCCGCAGTGCCCGATGTCAACCGCGCTCTGAACGCTCGGAGCGGACAACTCTAAACAGAACCCAGATAAATGAAGAATAGCAAAAAAGGGAATCTTTTTGAATATGGCTGCAACAACAACGCCATCGAAACCGCCGCTGATTCTCGGCTCGGCCTCGCCGCGCCGCAGAAAAATTCTGGAGCGCATCACCACCGATTTCCAGGTTGAGCGGGTGGACGTTGACGAGCTGCACGACGCGACAGACCCGGTTTACAGTGTGACCCACAATGCGCTGCTCAAATACGAAGCATGCCGGGAGCGCTTTGCTGACGCCGCGATTATCACTGCTGACACCCTGGTGTGGTTCAACGGCAGATTGATAGGCAAACCGGAAACACTCGCGCAGGCTGAAGAGTTTCTGACCCTCTTCTCCGGTAATTCGCAGATCGTCTTCACCGCCGTTGCCATGGGTTTGCCACAGGACAAAAAAACTGAACTCAGGGTCGCGGCGTCATCGGTGCATTTCAAAGAGCTGACCAGCGATCTGATCCGAAAATATCTGCGCCGTACCAGACCGCTCGACAGAGCCGGTGCTTACGATATCGATGAGAACGGCGAACTGCTCATCGAGCGGTGGAGCGGCTCATATAGCAATATCATGGGCATGCCGCTCGGCTGCGTTACCGACTGGCTGCGCTCCAGATCGCTCTGCTCTGCTGAAAATTCCGTTTATTGATACCACCGCATTTCAGCGACAACTTAACTTTTTCTGAGTGACTTTTTCAGATAAGGCATATATTCACGGGTATAGGTGAACATCGACCCCAGATTTATCACGATCAGAAACGCTTCGAGAATAAAAATCAACGCCTGCGGCAGGAATGCGGGACGCAGTGCGGCGTATACATAAATCACACAGGCAATCGGAAAACTGGCGGCCGTGCGGAACTTACCCATCCAGTTTGCCCGGCAATCAGCCCCGTACAGACTTCCCACCGACCTCAGAAAAGTCACCCATTGATCACGCAATATGTACAGCACCGTGAAAAAAAGCATGATCAACGCATGAATACTCTCGCTTGCATCGCGCCCGAGCAGCCACAATAGAGTCGGAAAAACAACCAGATAAAATACCTTGTCCATCAGAGGATCAGCCATTGCACCGAATTTTGAAACCACTCCCCACTTGCGTGCCAGTTGTCCGTCAAAAAGATCGGTCAGCGCCGCCACCGCCAGTGAAACAGTTCCTAGAATAGCCAGTAGCCGATGCGCCGGATTGTAGGCATGCGCCACCGCCAATGCCATAAAAATAACAATAAAAGGTACCCTTGCGAAGGTTATGACATTTACAATGAGTAATCCGCGCTTCTGATCCATGGCGATATCAAACCATATCAGCGGAGTTTTGGAAACATCATATTTATTAAATTTAAATTATCAACAGTTTATCAACTTTATTACCGTATAGGTTATGAACAGTTGATAATAAACCTGTTCATAACTTGTATCTCACTTGTGGATAAGCATTTAAACTTGATAATAAACTGTTGATATCTTCTGCTTGTTAATAACTCACAAAATAGTTCATACTGTCGTCATTGAGTTATTAACAGGATTATGGCACACCTACCGATAGATTTCTGCCGCAAAACCGCAGCGGCCCGCCGAGCACGCGGCATGACGCAGAGCACATTGGCACGCAGTGTCGGCTGCGCACAGTCGGCGATCAGCATGTTTGAATCCGGACACCCGGAAAAGCTCTCGCTGGAATTTGTGCGCAGGATTGCCGCGCAGCTTGATCTTGTGCTGGACGAACAGAGTGACGCAGCGATGCCGCCGGACAACGGCAACGACTGCGGCCAACTTTGTTATTGCCCCAACCCTCACTGTTATTCTAACATCCCCTACAAGGTGAGTGGAGGACTGACCCTCTGGCCCACCCCCGTATGCGGCGAAGGTGACGCTGTTTACTGCCAGGTCTGCGGCGAGGTGCTGGAGCGTGCCTGTCCGGTCTGTGCGCGTCCGTTCACCGAAGGTGCCTTCTGTCCGGTCTGTGGCAAGCCGCGGATCACACCGCTTCTCCCGCCGGGAGTTTCGTCGGACAACTGGATCCAGGAGCAACGTACGGAAATCCAGCAGTGGCACAATCTGATGCGGAAGGCATGATTTATCCTGACCTCTGAGGTTTTTTAACTATGTCGAAAAAAAAACAAAGGCTTACGATACGGTGCACTGACCGACAATGAATCTGTCTGGCTTGCGCGGCAGAACGGCCTTTTACGTGATTCTGCAAAAAATTATAGGCTGGTTGATCTGTTTACGGGTGAGATACATGGAAAAGATATTGATAGTGACGGACGGCAAAGCCGGTCATGAGAACCAGTCCAAAGCACTGTGTGAATCGCTCGGCATTGAGTATGATCTGGCCCGCGTGAGCTACTCAAGTGCTTTGATGAAAGCTCTGGCCTATGCGGCCGACAACCTCGGCATTCTGACCGAACGACTCTACCTTCTGGATTACGACAGGGCGTGCTACAGTGCGGTGATATGCACCGGTTCAACCGCGTTTTATCCCGGCAAGGTGACCGCCCGGCGCCTCGGGGTGCCGGTCTGCGCCGTTCTCATGCCACGCGGCTACCGCCTGGATTTCGACTGCATCCTGGCACCGGCGTTTGACAACCCCCCGATACGGGAGAACATCATCCCGCTGCCGGTCAATCTGACATCGATCAACACCGAATTCTACACCCATGCCGCCAAAGAATTCGCAGCGCGTCACAAGCCGTCAAAACCAGCCGTCGCCGTGATTGTGGGCGGACCTAATGATTTTGCCGGAATGGGGGTTGAGTGGATGAAAAACCGCCTGGATGAAATCTTCGCCGCAACCGAAGGCATGGCGCGTTGGGTTACCACCTCACGTCGCACTCCCCCAGCAGTTGAAACTCTGATCGACAGTTATGATTTTGACTACAAGCTGATTTTTAGCCGCGACAAGTTCAATCCGATACCTGCCTTTGTCGCGCTGTGCGAAACCCTTTTTGTCACCGCCGATTCAACCGGCATGATCAGTGAAGCGGTCACACAGGGTCAGGCCAACGTCGAGATTCTGATGAATCTGCATGCTCAACGCTGCAAATTCAACGCTCTGATCAACGATCTGCAAACTCGCGGTTGCGTGCATCTCTTCGACGGCACCATCGGCAGGGCCAACCGCAAAATCGACCTTGCAAAGTGTGTCCGCAAGGTACAGAAACTGCTTTTCCCGCATAAATGAACAATTTACTTATTAACAATCACTTAACTCAGTTTCTGAATTTCAAATGCCGTAAACAGGTGAAAGAGACCGCCGTTCACACGGCGATCTCTTAAAGTTTAATCTCGCTGCTGGAATCAGAGCATCTTGATACGCAGATTACGGAATTGAATCTTCATCGGCTTACCCTTGTGCATCTGCAGTGTTATGAAACCCTTGCGCGGAGTATCGGGACGATGATCCTCGAATTCACTGGTAAGGATGTCATTCACATAGAGCTTGATCGACGGCCCCTTGCAGACTATGCGGTACTTATTCCAGGTGCCGGCCTGAAACACCTTCTTCTGCAGCTGATCGCTGTCGGCGAATTGTTTAACACTCTTTTCGCCTTTGGCGTTGATCACCACTTTGGCACCACGCTGACCCACCAGATGCTGCTTGGGATGATACAGGTAACCGACGTATTTGCCGCTTCCATTCATATCAGCCTGATAGCCGCTGTCGCCACGCACCTGATTCGCGGCACGCAGCTGAACGCCCGAATTGGCATCAGGACTCAGCAGAAACTCACAACGCATCTCGAAGTCGCCCGGTTCACCGCCTTTCCAGATGAGGTGACAGGTGTGCTCGCAAGGTTTGTTTTCAAAACTCTGAGCCTGCAAAATACCGTCCTTAACGCTCCACCAGCCGTCACCGCCGCGCCACTCAGAGAGATTCTTGCCGTTGAACATCGACTTAAAGCCGCTCTCATCATACTTTTTCTCCATGTTGGCTACAGCCGAAGCCATGAATTGTTTTTCCTGTTCACGCGGCGCCCAGGCTTGAGCATCTCTGAGCATCTCTATCTGTCTGACGATGGGAATGGTGAAACTCATCTCCAATTGTCGCACAAAGCCACGCAGCGCTAAAATCTTCAAACGCTCAGTCGGAGCATTCTGTGCGAAGGCGGCGGCATCTTTCAGCGCGTCGGGCGTCTTCCAGTTGATCAACACGCGGATGGCCGCTTCCTGCAGGGCTCTGTCGGCATCCTGCTTTGCGGCTGTACGCGCAACCTCCAGACCCTGCTCGTTGGATAGTGAGGTCAACACCTGAAACAGAGCCAACTTCTCCGGTCCTTCAGCCTTGTTATAGGCACTCCTGACCGGATTGTAAGCCGCCGGCAGAATCACCTCTCCGCTCAGATGAACCGAGTCATTCTCACGCACCTGAACACTCTTCTCCACTCCGTCGAAGGTGTATATCATCCGCAGCACTTTGGGTCTGCCGGGTGCCGGATCTCGGCTGAATCCATCCCAGCGGCATAGACGCCCCGAAGCCTGAATTGTAATGGATCCCGCATCAACCAGCTTTTGAACATTATCCGTCACATCCTGAGTCAGGCTGTTTTCAAAATCACCGTAGATCGCGCTTTTGATCACCGTTTTGCCTCCACGCGGACGGGCATAGCGTTCACACAGAGATGCGAGTGCTTTGATTGCGTTCTCGTTGGCCGGATTTTCCTTGATCACCTTGAGCAGTACAGGTATCTCTCTGTCCGTGCCGAGCGAGCCGATAGCTTTAACAGCCTCACCTGAAACGGCGGCGTCGGTGTCGGCGACCAGCCCGGTCAGAACGGCCACGGCACGTTCAGACATGCGGCGGCTCAAAGCCAGCTCTATACCGGAAAGCTTTGCCTGCCTGCTGTTTTCATTCATCATCCTGAGCACGGCATCATCGGCACTGACACCAGCAAAACCGATCAGGGCGTTCTTGGCATTCGCCGCAATCTGCTGATTCTGATCTTTCACCAATGCGATCAAAGCTGGAACCGCAGCCGGGTCGTTCATAGCCGCGAGTGCCGAAGCGGCAGCCAGTCGCCCGGTAACATCAACCGATTTGGTATCACCAGCCATGGCCGCCAGTGCCGGAACAGCGGCTTTGTCACCACGCGTTCCGAGCATGCCAGCCAGGCGGATGCGGGCGGAGACTGCTTTTTTCAGCATCTCGGCAAAGGCCGTGGTCGCCTTGGCATCCGCAGGATAATCCAGCACCGCTCGCAGTGCTGTGTCAACAGTGTCGCCATCCGAACTCTGGATGGCCTCGCGCCATAACTGAAGACCGTTGTCGCCTGCGGTGACAATCTCGCCGCGTAATGCGGCCAGACGCTGAGCCTTTGTGACATTATCCGCCGTGTTGCGTATCGCCGCATAGCATGCGGCAGCTTTGGCCGGATCACGGGCCGCAATGGTATCCGCTGCTTCCAGACAGGCCGCCGAAACAGACGGGCATTTACCCATAGAATCCTTCAACTTCGCCAGGGCCTCATCAGTGGCCAGTTTACCCAACGCCTGCGCCGAAGCAGCGGCGATCCGCTTGTCGGCATCACTCAACCTGCCGGTGAGAATTTTAACCGATGCGGCATTGCCACGGTTACCCATCGACTGCACAACTCCCAGCAGTGCGTCACCTTTGAGTTCTCCGGCCGCCCTGTTGAACAGGTCGGCAACCTTCACATCAGGTATCATCTCCAATCCGTAGCGGGCCGCATGCCTGATATGAGCTTTGTCGTGTGAAAGCAGAGCATACAGCGTGTCAAAGGACTTGACCGTACCGCACCACCCCAGATTCTGACAGGCCGTAACCATATCATTTTCCGAAGTACCGGCACTCTTTAAAAGCGCAATCAGTTTTTCTTCACTGTGAAGAACACTCTGATCCAATTCGGCTCTGGCGCAGACCACCCCGAGCAGCATCATGACAATAAATATCTTTTTCATTCTAATTAACTCCGCAATTGACGCGTAAATAAAAGTAACGCATGAAAACACTAACAGATCTGCCATCCCTCGCGAGCGGCGCGGGAACGGAACCGATTGGCCTGTTCGTCGTTGACGAACTCCTCCTTCACCGGATCCCAGGTCAGATCACGCTTCAGCCACTGGGCGATGTTGGCGCAGTGCACCGTGCTCATTGAACGGTGCATCAACTCGGGATCAGCAGTAGTATGTGTCCGGCTTCTCACACATCTGAAGAAATCTTCCATGTGACCGACAATATGTCCGGTACGGGTTATGTAATCCTGCAGAATTTTCTGATAATCCGCCAGCATCGCGGGATTCGAGACCTCGGGACGTGCGTAACCATCCGCACAGGAGCACCACCCTTCGCTGCCGACATAGCGTACACCGCAGGTGCCGCGCCATCCCTCCTGTTTCTGGATCATGGTAACCCCGTTGGCGAAGCGCATCGCCATACCGTCAGCCGTCGGATTGTCAACATAGGGATAATGCACCGGCGAGGTGTCGGTCATACCCAATGCGTCATGACATTGGGCAAATGTGTGTGAACCCCACTCACCGATGACACTGGTATAGAAATCATGCTGATGATGCCAGCCGCCGTTGATGTAATGTTTGTTGTAAGGTCTCCACGGGCATGGTCCCAACCAGCGGTCCCAGTCAAAATCCTCAGCCTTGGGCAGCGGCTCTGCTGGCAGCCAGTCACGCTTCATGTTCACATCGCCAAACGGTGCCAGGTGGGCATAAACCGTTTTAACTTCACCCAGACGCCCCATGCGCAGCAACTCATTGCACACAATAAAATTGGCCTCGCTCAGACGCTGCATACCGGCCTGATAAACGCGCCCGTACTCCCGGGCGGTCTTAACCACAGCCTGACCTTCGGCTATGGTCATGGATGCCGGTTTCTCAGTGTAAACATCCTTGCCGGCACGCATCGCTCTGATGGATACAGTGGCATGCAGACGGTCACTGGTGGCTGTCAGGATAGCGTCGATGTCAGGACGGGCCAACACCTCCATCATCTCAACATATGTTTTGCAATCCTTGTTGCCGTATGCTCTGTCGGTCAGTTTTTTAATTGAGTCACGGCGCTCTTTCCATACATCGCAGATTGCGACAAACTGCGCGTCTTTATTGGGCAGCACCCAGTTCTTCAGATCACCGCTGCCACGCCTTCCAAGACCGATACCGGCCATTACAATTCTTTCGCTCGGGGCGACATTGCCATCGCGGCCCAGCGCCGATGCCGGCACAAATGTCGGCAGTGCCACCGCTCCACCCACAGCGGCCGCGCTTTTGAGAAACTTCCGCCGACTAAAATCTCCGGCCCTCTCTTTTACTACTCTCTTCATGCTTCTCCCCTTGAATAACTTGATCATTGCTCAAGTATGTAACGTTAAAAAAGCCAACGTTTTGCCATTATAACACAAACAGGCGCGGTCTTGTCCAGCGTTTTAACCAGACAAAAAAACCGGAACCGGTTTCCCGGTTCCGGCGCATATGACAGGAGTGTCTATGTTATGATATGTATGTGTTGTTATGTGTGTTGTTATGAAATTTTCAAATTTACAAACAGCGTCGCGGTTCCGGCTTTAACTCGCAACAAAATGCTTTCATCCTTGGCAGCCTTGACCGCCTTTTCAAAATCATCCATCGTCTCCACCCTGCGCCGATTAACCTCTAGCACAAGCATTCCCTGCTTCAACCCCTTCTCTTGGGCCTCCGAGCCCGGTTCAACCGCAGTGATAACCATGCCCTTTTCATCTTCGTAACCCAGCTGGGCTGCTATGTCCTCTGTCAGAACCTGCACTTGAAATCCCAGTGAGCTCAGGACACTCTCGCTCGCCTCAGCCGCACGCTCTTCGTCCGGCATCAGACCAACCTTGACCTTGATCTGCTTGCGCTTTCCGTCACGCACAACTGTAAGCTTCGTCACTGTATTTGGCATAATCCGTGCCACATTGTTCCTGAAGGTTGAATTGTCCACAACTTTCTTTCCTTCCATCTCAATTATGATATCACCGCTCTTGATCCCGGCCTTATCCGCAGGTCCGTCATCCAGCACATCAGCGATCAGTACACCACCGGCCTGATCGTATCCAAACTGTTTGGCCATCTCCCTGGTGACTACTCCCGGGTTAAGATAAACACCTATGTAACCTCTTCTGACATATCCATTTGCGACCAACTGATCCTTGATGTTCAAAGCCATGTCTATCGGTACCGCAAAGCCGATTCCCATATAGCCGCCGCTCTGGCTGTAGATTGCCGTGTTGATACCGACCGCCTCGCCATCGATATTGAGCAGCGGACCGCCTGAGTTACCGGGATTGATGGCCGCATCGGTCTGGATGAAATCCTCGTAGTCGGTGATTCCGATATTACTGCGTCCTTTAGCACTCACTACACCCACTGTAAGAGTCTGACTGAGTCCGAAAGGATTCCCTATTGCGATGACCCATTGTCCGATATCCAGTTTTTCCACATTGCCGGGCTTCAGATATGGCAGCTCTTCATTTGTATCTATTTTTATCAGTGCCACTTCGGTTTTGGAGTCGGCTCCGATACGCTCTGCGTCAAACTCCCGTCCGTCGGCCAGCTTGACAGTGATCTTATCCATATCGCCGACCACATGGGTATTGGTAAGAATATACCCATCTTTGCTGATCAGAAAGCCGGATCCCTGGCCGCGCTGTTTATAGCTGCGTGGCATCTCGGGGTGGCCATAGGGCGCAAAGAATCTGCCGCGCGGGTCGCCACCGAAGAATTCGAAGAGATTGCCGTATCTTTGGCGACCTCCGATTTTAACCTCACGCTCCACCTTGATGAAAACTACGGCCTCTGTCGCCTCCTTGGCAACCTCTGAAAACCCTGTGCGCCACTCGCCTGCCACAGAGTTCAAATTAACCGCGGCGACCATTACGGCAAATATTCCGCATTTCAAACCATTCTCAATTTTCAATAGTTTATACATACCAACGCTCTCCTCCGCTTGAAATTCGTTTACTGAAATAACTGGCCATAGCCACACTCAATGACAGCGGCCGTTGTTCAACTCGCTCCGGTGAGTGAATGAAGCTATGGCCAAACGGACCTGTTTGTTAAATATCCGCTGTCTCTCAACCGGTGATCCTCATTCAGCTTACACCGTGCCAAGCCGGAATACCATGTCGACACGGCCTTCAGCATGCAAAAACCCGAGACATCTTGTCGGCAAGTGCGACATATTGTCCGTTTTTTTAGGAACTGCTTGTTTTTAGGGACAGGCACTAATTAATTTAGGGACAGGCACTATTTTTTAGTTATGGTTGTAAGACTATGATAATCAGAATATTAGGATTCGAGGGAGGCGAGGCGGGCTTCGAGTTCGGCGATTTTAATTTTAAGTTTATCGACGCTGCGCGGCAGCAGCATGGTTTTGCCGAACTCACGGCGTGTCACGGCTGGCGTACCCAGGTAGAATTCGCCTTCCGGCACATCTTTGGTCAAGCCGCTGGCGGGTCCGACCTGGGCGCGGTCGCCGACTGTCAGATGGCCGGAGAGGCCGGCCTGGGCCCAGATGATACATCCCGCGCCGATTTTGGTGCTACCTGCCACCCCGGCCTGAGCGATGATACCGGAGTAGTCACCCACATGGACATTATGGCCGATCTGAACGAGATTGTCAATTTTGGTGTTGTGGCCGATCCGTGTACGGCCGACTCGTGCGCGGTCAATGGTGGTATTGCTACCGACCTCGACATCGCTGCCGAGTTCCACAATTCCGATCTGGGGTATTTTTTCGATGGTGATCGTACCGTCGGGGCCGATTTTCGGGTCATAGCCGTAGCCGTCACTGCCGATGCGCACTCCGGAATGCAGTATAACCCGGTCGCCCAGCAGGCAGCCTTCTCGGATAGAGACTTGGGGGTAGATATGGCAGTCGGAGCCCAGAACGACGCGTTGTCCGATAAACACCTGTGCTTCGATGACTGATCCATCGCCGATAACCGATTGATCTTCTATCACGCTCCAGGGACCGACATAGACATTCTTGCCGATTGTCACATCTCGTCCGAGCACAGCGGTGGGGTCGATGCCGGGGCTGCGTCTGACAGCAGGAGGAGCGAAGAGGGCGCAGATTTTCATAAAAGCGGCACTGGGATCGGAGACTCGGATCACTGCCGGAGCGGAGACCTCATGCTCCCACTCTGCAGGCACCAGAACCGCGCTGGCAGAGGTTGAGTGCAGTTGTGCGGCATATTTGGCATCACGAAAGAAAGATATATCGCCGGGACGGGCCTCATTCAGATTAGCCACATCGACGATATTGATCGCAGCATCGCCGCTCAACACACCTTCAACGTGATCAGCCAGCTGTTTAACATTCATGGCGCGGATCATTTCTGTTCGGCGGCGGCGGCGGCTTTTTTATCCATATCCTGCTGCTGTTTACGCGCAGAGGGATCCACGCCCATGCGGCGCAGGATTTCATCGGTTATTTCGAGCCGGGGGTTGAAGTAGGCCATGGTGGTGCTGTCGTAGACGGCATCCAGTTTTTTCTCTTCGGCGTATTTGGTGATCAGAGTACGCAGCTCAGTTGTGACCTGCCGCAGCAGGCGTGCATCGAGATCGCCCAGTTCTTCCTGGAGTTTTTTGCGCTCATCGAGAAGATCGCGCTCAGCCTGCGCAAGAACCTCACGGTGTTTGATGGCATTATCTTCAGCTTCCAAGCGTGCAGTATCATTCAGTGCCGGATTGCGGGCTTCCTTGACCACCTTCTCATAGTCACTGCGCAGTTCCTCGAAGCGGTCACGTTGCTTATCGAGTTTGGACTGAAACTCTTTTTCGGTTTCCTCCATCAACTTACGGTCGCGTTCACGGCTGGGATGATGACGCACCAGATCGACCATATTCACCACGGCGATCTTTTCCGAAGCCAGCAAAGTGCCTGCGCTCATCACGAGAGCCAGTGCCAAAATTGTTCTTTTCATCATATTTCCCTTTCTGCAAAACGCGACCCTGCTGTCGCTATCCGGTTATACGGTTATAGTTAAACGGCTATCGGCCGCATTATCCTTATTCAAATCCGATTGAGAATGAAAACACCTCTTCTTCGCTATAGCTATCATCTTCGGCGACTGGTGTAGCGAAGTCGAATCTGATGGGGAAGCCGGGGATATCGATACGGAATCCGATACCGACACTGGCGCAGATATCCGAGAGTTCAGGATCAAATTCATCCTCGCCGACCGAGCCCACGTCAAAGAATGTTGCAAATCGCAGTGCTTTGAAGATTGGAATTGTATATTCCGCCGATGCGAGCATCAGAGTCTGGCCGCCGATGGAGGCATGGGTTGTACCGTTATTCTTGAGAACTTTGGGGCCGATATCGCGGTATTCGAAGCCGCGCAGTGAGCGCGGACCGCCAGCGAAGAGTTTTTCATAGACCGGCACTTCGCCGTTGTAGGCTTCAATTGTTTCAAAGCGTCCGCGCAGGCTCAGCACATGTTTAAACCAGGGCATCGGGAACCAGCGCTGATAATTGCCGCCGAGAGCGTAAAGTTCATTATCGCCGAAAGCGTTTTCATAGAGGTCGCCGAAAACGGTTGTACGGTAACCGCGGGTAGGGACAAACGGCTGATCGCGGGTATCGTGTGCCCAGTAGAGGCGGATCACACTGTTGATATTGTCACCGTATTCATCATCCTGATAGTTGAAGTAGTCATTGTACCTGCCTCTATAGTCGGCCGGCACGGCATTGTTGCCCTGCTCATCGAAGACATAGCCCCCTTCAACGTCATCCATTTCGACAAGCTCAAGGGTATAGCGGGCGCCCACACGGCCCACCTTGACGGGGTAGGACAGACCCACAGAGCCGCCGGTGCGGATGGCGTCATATTCGTCATACCAGCGCATACGGCGGTAGGCCTCGACGGTCAGGGCGATTGGGCGGTCCATGAACCAGGGCTCGGTTATGGAGGCCTCGATGGTCTGGCGTCGGCTGCCAGCCTCGACGCCCACACGGGCTTTTTGTCCGCCGCCGGTAAAATTCGGCCAGTTCATGATATCGAAATTGCTCTGTGAGACCTCGGCAAATCCGACCAGATTATCGACACTCGAAAAACCGGCACCGATCATGAAATTACCGGTGCGCTGTTCGTCGACCTCATAGACCAGGTTGCGGGAGTCTGCGTTGTCGGTTGGCTCGCTATAGTTACGAACATTGCTAAAGTAACCGAGGTTTTTCAGACGGTTTTCGCTGCGTTCGATCGCGACTCCGTTCATGACTCCGCCGGGTGTGACCATCAATTCACGGCGGATTACCTTGTCTTTGGTTTTGTTATTACCGCGGATAATGATCTCATTGATATAAACGAGACTTCCTTCGATCACGTTAAACGCGATTGAAATCCGTCCGGGTTTACCTTCAATCGGCTCGCGGACATCACGCACAACCGTGTCGATATAACCACGCGAGGTGTAGTAGTCGCGAATACTTTTGGCGGCGTCATTGATAGCACCCAGGCTGGCTATGTCGTCGCTGTGCAGAGTGCTTTGTGCCATAACCTCCTGTTCGGGGAAGAGTTTCACGCCGCTGATGGAAGTTTCCTCGATGGTATAGAGATCGCCCTCAGTCACATCGAACATCATTGCGGCCGCTTCATCGTCGATCATTTCCTTGCGGGCTGGAGCCACACGCGCATCCAGATAGCCGTGGTTGTGGTAGACCGTCTCGGCCTGTTGTCGTGCGTCCTCGAGATCCTGCGCGGAGACCGGGGTATCGGTGAACCAGCCGCGTGGATCATACCAGGGACGTTGACCGAAGGAAGAACGCAGTTCTTTCGCATCTATAGAGTGGTTGCCGGTAAAGCGGAACTCTTTGATTTTGACACGTTCGCCCTCATCGATAGTCAGAGTGACATTGGCGGCTCCGGCACCGTTTTCAATCGGCTCGATTTTGACTCCGATTTTGACATCCGAGTAGTATCGTTTGACATATTCATCGCGTATTGCGGCAACTTTTTCGGACAGAATCGGCTCATCGATATAATCGCCGCTATTGAGCTCGGACAGCTTACGTATTTTACGTTCACTGAAATAGTCTGCTCCCTGGATTGCAATCGGTTCCTGGAAACGGTAACGCCGCTTGACCACATAGACAACTCTGACTCCGTCGCCGGCTTTTTCAAGTTCAACACCGGCGTAGCCGAAGCGGCCGGTATCCAGAAGGGCACGAACATCCTTAGACATCGCCTCCTGCGAAACAGGATCACCCGGCTTGACACTGCAGAATGTCAAAACATCCGAAGCATCGGTTCCGATCTTGTCGATAACCCTGACGGTTACCTCTTCAACTGTATTCGGGGCGGCGAACACGGAGGCAGCGAACAAGATCGACAGCCCCAACAATAAACGCAATGATTTATGCATTAAAACAACTCCTGAACCTTGTGATTACCAAATAGAGTAAATTAAAGCGTATTTTACCGGGAAACTCAAGCATTGAAATTGCCTGTTTTTTTTCATTTTGTCGCGAAAAAAGCGTGATTGGAGTTTGTAATTGACTTTCAAATCTCTGTGAACGACAATTGGCGCATTAACCGATTATTTGACGAAGGCGAACATGACAGCAATTGTTGATTACAATGCCGGCAATCTCACCAGCGTAAAACTGGCCTTTCATGCGCTGAACTGTGAGGCTGAGGTGACACAGAACCCTGAGGTTATTCTGCAGGCTGATCGTGTTATTTTTCCCGGTGTCGGCGCGGCGGGCTCCGCCATGCGCAATCTCTCCGAACTGAAGCTGATTGATCCCATCAGAGAGGTAACTGCGCGCGGCACCCCTTTTCTCGGCATCTGTCTGGGCACTCAGATTCTGTTTGATTTTTCCGATGAGGATTTCGGCACTCCCGCTCTCGGCATTCTGCCCGGACGCGTGCCGCGTTTTCAGCCCTGCAATCCACGAGACAAGGTGCCTCAGATCGGCTGGAATCAGGTTGAATACACACATCAGCATCCCATCATGGATGGGATAGAGAACAGGAGTGAGTTTTACTTTGTTCACAGCTATTATCCTGCGCCTGATAACGATGAGATTGTAATCGGAACCACCAGCTACGCCGATCTTCGCTTCGCATCCATGGTGGCCGCGCAGAATGTAGTAGCCACGCAGTTTCATCCTGAGAAATCGGGACGCATCGGCTTGAAGCTGCTGCGTAATTTCATCAACTGGAATCCCTAACCCCCGCTCTGAGCCAATGCTTACAAAACGCATCATTCCCTGCCTGGACGTCATCAACCGGCGTGTCACAAAAGGCATCAAGTTCAAGAACAACATCGATCTAGGCGATCCTGTCGAGTTGGCCGTAAAATACAGTGACGGCGGGTGTGATGAACTGGTGGTTTACGATATCACCGCATCCGCCGAGCATCGTCCGATTGACATCGAGATGGTGCGGGATGTCGCCCGTTCAATCCGGATTCCTTTCGCCGTGGGCGGCGGCATATCGACCCTTGAGGAGATGTCGCGGGTGTTGCTGGCCGGTGCCGAAAAGATTTCGGTCAACTCGCTGGCGGTAAAAAACCCGGCGATCATCGGTGAAGGAGCCCGTGCTTTCGGAGCCCAGTGCATCGTTCTGGGTATGGACCCGGTTCAGACGCAGAATTTCGAGCGGTGTCCGAGCGGATATGAAATAACCACGCGCGGGTTTCGTGAGCACACAGGTATCGATGCAGTCGAGTGGGCCAGGCGCGCCGAGGATCTCGGTGCCGGTGAGATAGTGGTAAATTCGGTGGATACGGACGGAACACGCGACGGTTTTGAATTAAACATTACCAGGCTGATTGCCGATGCGGTCGCGGTGCCGGTGGTGGCTTCCGGTGGAGCCGGATGCGCCGCTCATCTGCGGGAGGCTTTCGACACCGCGCATGCCGATGCCGCCATTGTGGCTGGCATCCTGCATACCGGAGCAACCACTATAGCACAGCTCAAGCGAGAGTTGCATGAGGCAGGGGTGCCCATGCGCATGCACTGGTGAAACCTGATGCGGCTGCAACCTGTTACCGGAGGAGATATTCACTGACTTAAGAGTTCAGGATTCAAAGGGCTGGAAGGCAATGTCGACACACACAACAGAGGAATACAATCAGCGTAATGCGTCGTTTGACAATTCGTTGCGCCCCACCCGTTTCGACGATTTCACCGGTCAGCAGAAGGTGCGTGACAGACTCATGCTGGCGGTCGAAGCCGCCATGCAGCGCGGGGAACCGCTGGATCATGTTCTGCTTTCGGGCCCGCCCGGACTCGGTAAAACGACTCTGGCCTACATTCTGGGGGTGGCGATGGGGGTGCATGTCAAAACCACCTCCGGCCCGGTTATTGACAAACCGGGCGATCTGGCCGGACTACTTACCAGTCTTGAACCCGGCGATCTGGTATTTATTGACGAAATTCATCGAATGCAGCGTTCGGTCGAGGAGTATCTCTACTCTGCCATGGAAGATTTTGTAATAGACATCATGATTGATCAGGGTCCGAACGCCCGCTCCGTGCGTCTGGAGCTACCGCGTTTCACTCTGGTCGGCGCCACCACTCGTAGCGGATTGATCTCGGCTCCGTTACGCTCACGTTTCGGTCTGGTTAACCGACTTGATTATTATCTACTGGAAGATCTGACCCGAATCGTAAAGCGTTCCGCCGCAAAACTGAATGTCAGCATTGATGATAACGGCGCTACCGAGATAGCCTCCCGTTCACGCGGCACACCGCGTATTGCCAACAATCTGCTGCGTCGCGTGCGTGATTTCGCCCAAGTTCGTGCCGACAACCATATCAGTCGTCCGGTTGCTGATGAAGCGCTATCGTTACTTGAGATAGACCCGAAAGGGCTGGATGAGATGGATATCCGCATACTGGAGACGATCGTGACAAAATTCAACGGCGGCCCGGTCGGTCTGGGAACGATTGCGGTTTCAGTCGGCGAGGAGCGTGACACCATTGAAGAGGTGTACGAACCCTATCTGATTCAGGAAGGCTATCTGCAACGCACACCCAAGGGCAGGCAAGCCACCCGCATGTGTTACGAGCGCCTCGGAGTGCGTCCGCTCAAAGGTGCGCTGCAGGATGAACTGCCTTTATGAGTGTTGGCACAGGCAGGCAACCGGATTTATTTTGAGACAGGAGCCGGGAGAACAGAGGACAATCCAGCCTGCTTTCAGAGCAAAGGAGAAGATCATGAAAATTCTTGTTACCGGAGGCACCGGATATATCGGCAGTCACACCTGTGTGGAACTGCTCAACGCCGGATATGAAGTTGTGGTGGTGGACAATCTATGCAACAGTGTCGAAGAGAGTCTGGATCGGGTGCGAGAGATTACCGGACGAGAGGTGGAATTTCATCGGATCGACATCTGTGACCGTCCGGCACTCGAAGGGGTATTTCGGAGCGCGGGTCCTTTTGATGCGGTAATTCATTTCGCGGCGCTGAAAGCGGTAGGCGAATCCACGCAGATACCGCTGAAATATTATCATAACAACATAACCGGCACCGTGAACCTCTGTGAAGTAATGGTTGCCAATCATTGCTGCAATCTGGTTTTCAGCTCTTCGGCCACTGTTTACGGCAATCCGCAATCCGTACCGATCCGCGAAAATTTCCCCACCCCTGGCGCGACCAATCCTTATGGATGGAGCAAACTGATGATGGAACAGATTTTCAGGGATGTGCAAAGCTCTGATCCGCGTTGGAATATCGTGATTTTGCGTTACTTCAACCCGATCGGAGCGCATGAGAGCGGTCTGATCGGCGAAGACCCTGCCGGCATCCCCAACAACCTGTTACCGTATATCGCCCAGGTGGCGGTCGGACGGCTTAAGTGTATCTCGGTCTTTGGTAATGATTATCCCACTGTTGACGGCACTGGGGTGCGGGATTATATTCATGTAGTTGATCTGGCGGCGGGTCATCTGCGGGCGATTGAAAAACTCAACTCGGAACCCGGACTGGAGACATACAACCTGGGAACCGGTGAGGGCTACAGTGTTCTGCAGGTGGTCAAAGCCTTTGAGCAGGCATGCGGCAAAACGCTACCCGTTGAAATCAAGCCGCGGCGTCCCGGTGACATTGCGGAGTGCTGGGCCGACCCGGCCAAAGCCGAACGTGAACTGGGTTGGCGGGCCACGCGTGATCTGAAGAGGATGTGCGCCGACACCTGGCGCTGGCAGTCGCTCAATCCCGACGGATACGCCGGAGGATAAACGGTTTTTAAAGCAGGCCGCAGCGAGAGGGAACCGGAGCAAAGCCAGCTGTTGGTTCCTGAATTCATCAAAAGAGATGCGCACACGAAAAACAGGAAGTTGACGGATAACGGCAAAATGGATTCCCTTAACGCAATCATAGAGGATCTGGCGGAACACATCTCCATTCTGCAGGAGTTGGGGCGGCGTTCCGCCCACATCGAGCGGCAGGTGGTTCTGGATATAACAAAACCGGCCATGCGGCGGAAATCTGTCGCAACGGGCGGAACCGTCTCCGGCGCAGCCGCACCTGTTGAAAAAGGTGAACCACTGAGCGAAACCGTACTTCGCAACGCCAGTCAGTTGCAGCCCGAAGAGCGTCTGAGTGCCATGCGGGAACTGCACCGTGAAATGAACAACTGTTTTGACTGTGAACTCTGTAAAAACCGTGACAGCACTCTGCCGGGAGAGGGCAATCTCAACTCGCCCGACATCATGGTGGTCGGAGCGTGTGCTGATGAAAAAGACAAAGCCGCCGGCAGGGTATTCACTGGCGAAGCAGGGGCTCTCTTTGCAAAGATGCTGGCTTCTATCGGCTACAGCCGCGAAGATATCTATGTGACTAATGTATGCAAGTGTCCGGTACCGGGCAACCGTAAGCCCTTGATGCGGGAGATGCGGGCCTGCCGCGGTTTTCTTGAGGAGCAGATCAGGATAGTCCGGCCCAAGGTTATTTTGATTATGGGCGAGCACGCCGGCAAGGGTCTTTTTTACAAAGAGCCTTCCTTATTGAAACCGCAGGGCAGCTGGAGCAAATTTCACGGGATTCCGGTGATGACGACCTTCCACCCGAACTACATTCTGCGTTTCAGCGACACCGACGACAAGCACCAGACTGCGCTGAAGCGCGCCGTCTGGCGGGCACTCCAATCGGTGGGGAGGGTATTGCACTCCCGCCTGTAGCACCGTGACAAAGCTGTCCGGGCCGAAGTGCTGCATGCAGGGCCTCAAGGCAGCCCGATTTCAGGCCGGTTCAAACTGATCCTTGCCGACGCCGCATTCAGGGCAGGTCCAGTCGTCGGGCACATCCGCCCAGGCTGTTCCGGGGGCAACGCCGCTGTCGGGATCGCCGATTTCGGGGTCATAAATATAACCGCATACTACGCAAACATACTTTTCCATTTTTCAGTTCCTTTCCAAGCGAAACATTTTCATCCTGCACTTCAGACCGACTTGCAAACCGTAAACACATTCGGCACCATAGTAATGGATTTTCCATCTTCCTTCAACCTCAATCAGAGGGATTTTTTTATATGAAAAAGCAATTTGCTAGTGAGAACGGCACAGGGCTCAATTTCATTCTGGCCACGATAAACAAACTATACTTACTCTACAACCATTCGCGCATATTTATTAAACACATCGTGTCCGGGACGCAGTGAGCCATCTCTTCTGATAAATGCCATGTATCCGGCATCGATGACGGGGCCGAGTTCCGGCGGGTGCAAGTCCGCCACGGGAGAGGTATGCAAAGCATGAGGCAGGAAACCGATACCCAATTTCACGAGACCATCCAAAGTTCCCTCAACAATTAAAGCCCTAACCTCATCATCCATGGATCCCCAGCAACATTCAGAAGCGACAACCGGCTTATCCAAACCATAATCCTGCCAAATTTTAAGATGCTTGCCGACTGCCGCCAGATACTCCTGTTTTTTTTGTTCGATGTTTCCTCTGTTCAGTGCTTTAGAATCCACCATTCTGGTTTCCCGTCCGGCCATAATCCGTTTTGATATAAAGACATCATAAGGGTGAATTGACCAGAGGTCACAGATATCAAAAAGCGCACGCAACTCTTTTTCAGAATTATACACACCGGCTTCGCCGATAGTCGTCCGACTACCTGGAAATTCTCTCTTGATAAAGGAGGCCGCAAGCGTAAGCCACTCACTGTAAATATGGAATTGAAATGGTTCGTTGCACAGATCCCAAACCAGAACATTTCCCGGGCAAGCTTCGATTGATGCCGCAAGGTATTGTTCAAACTCTCCGAAAGGAACTTTCTTATAATCTTCATAGAGCGGATCAAAGCGGGGAGTACCCTTCCAGACGGTGAAAAGAGTTGGTATCATAAGCAGATCCAGCTCGCGACATACTGAATATGCACTGCGAAGATTTTTTATATATGAGTCCTTATCCTTTTTCCATGCGCCCCAGCTCAACCACAGACGCACCGTGTTCATCAAAGGAAAAAGCTCTTTACCTCGAACCAGCTCCGCGCGGTATTTTTCAGCATCAAATTTATCCAGCCATATTTCAGTTCCCGTAGCACCCCAGGTCGGCTGATAATTGAAGCCGACAATGTGCTTTGCACCATCAACCCTATTCCAGACAACCCGTTTAAAAACATCTCCAGCCTTAGGTGTGTGGTTTATTACAGAGTGTTTTGGAGCCTGCGCCATCAATTCCGATTGAAACGCCGAAGCCAATAACAATCCAAGCCCACCGGATCCACCGTGTTTAATAAAATGTCTGCGATTCCAGTGCAAATCTGATAACTTTTTATGTCCCACATTTTTCATAATCATAATTCTTTCGTCTGATGTTCCATGTTTTGTCAATCGTTTCTCTAGTTCAGCGTATAGATATCAGGGTGCCTTCTGGAGTCGGAGGTAAAACCGGAGTAGCTTGAATAACACCCATCGTCAGAGCCCCGTCACCATCCACCCATATCTGAGTACCGGCCTCCACATGAAAATCTCCCAGCTCCTTAAACCCCGACCAGGTGCCTGACTGAAAAGAGACGGGTTTAGAAAAGTATCGTCCGTCATTCATCTTACACTGGTCAACTCCTGTTAACATCGTTTCTGCCCGCTCTACGCCACCCATTCCGGTTCGGTTGTAAGAATAGGTCACGTTGTCACAATTGATACTGTCAACACCCCATGAAATTTCTAAACGATAATACCCCGCTGGCAGCACCGACCCGATACTGAAAACTCCGGGGCCAACTGCGATAGCATAATAATTGCCATCTCCCGGTGAAGAACTTGTCGCTACACCCATTCCGAAGGAAGTAGGATTGATCAGCGTGCCGGTAATCGGAGAAACACGCCATAGCCCACGCGAAAGAGCTCCTGTGCCGTTAGCAATAGCTGTTATCGCCGACCCCTGTGCAATCAGAGGAATACCATTCGTTCCTGTAGGATTCAATGCCTTGAATCCTGACCAAGTACCCGAACCAGCTCCGCCGACAGCATCCTTTGTCTGGTCAACCGCCGACAGACAGTTCACGCCATCCGCCCCATAGGAAACGCTGTTATTGTGGGTGGAATAAACTCCCCATGAAATTTCAACCCAATAACTGCCATTGGTGTTATGGCTTATCCAGGATGAACAAGGTATGTTATCATAGCTGTAGCGTTGAACTGTCCCGCCATTCATAACCGGACCACCGATACTGGCTTTCGCGTAAACAATACCATCCGGCGGATCAATATAACAGGCGGTACCTAGAGGTGTCGCCTGAATCACGCCCATAGTTAACGTACCACTTCCTCTCAGCCATATCTGACTGCCGGCCTCCACCGTGAAAACTCCTAGCTCACGAAACCCCGACCAAGTGTTAAAGGCAAAAGACCGGTTGTCGAAGCTCCGTCCGTCATTCATGCCGCGTTGATTCACACCGTAAAGAACATCCGTCGCACCGGCCAAATTACCAATGCCTGTCTGATTATAAGAATAGACAACGTCACTGCTATGCGAACCGTGAACACCCCAGGAAATATCCAATTTATAGACACCGGGAGCCAATCTCGTTCCTATGGCAAAATAATTAGTCGCCAAAGTTGTGTAATAATAAGAGCCGCAGCCGGGAGCGGAGCTACTTACAGATGCTTTCCCGAATGTATTGGGATTAATCAATGTTCCGGTCAGTCGTGTAGCTCGCCAAAGACCACGCGTATGAACTCCCCCGCCACCGGCGACCGAAGTGATCTCGGAAACTCCATTGGTCAGATAGAGAACACTCAATCCTCCGGTATTTAACGGATTGAAGCCGGACCATTCTCCACTGGCGGCCAGTCCCGCAACATTACGTTGCTGATTCACCGACAACACATTTTTCCCGCTGACGGCATAGGTCACATTAGTAGCGTGACTAGCATAAACTCCCCAAGACGTTTCAAACCAGTATAACCCTGTCTGAGATGCACTGACATAAGATGAGGCTACACTTAGCGAGTGGTGATATCCGGGATCGGCCGCACCATTCAATTGCGGGCCTCCTCCGTTATGAAGAGTACCTCCGACAGGATCGACATATACAGTATCGGAGATCGCCGGATTTACTATGAGCATTAATAAAAACAAAATTACCGCTATGCCAAAAAGTCTTCCTCCCTTTTTAACATAGTATAGTAAATATTTCATTTTCTTCATGGGTTACCGCCTCCACTTCCTTTATAAGCAGAAATAATAATTTTCTTCCTGAAAATAACTTTATATGAGCAACCCTTTTTTAACAAGACATAATTACGCAAAATATGTAGACTATTTGCGAAATGAAAAGCAATCAAATTTCTATCCGACAACGAATGCCCAAGGTGCTTCTGCTTTTCCCGACCTCAATCCTGATCTGCCGCCGCATGCTGAATGGCATCCTGCGCTACGTGCACCAGTACGGCCCATGGGAACTGCATATTATAGAAGACCGAGAAGGTGAGCAGAAACTCAAAAACATTCATTCATGGGGCGTTACCGGTATTATCGGATATGTCCACAACAAATCCCATGCTCAAGCAGTTCTTGAAGCGAAAGTTCCTTGTGTGATTGTAGATCCGCGCAAGGAGTATCTCAGTAAAGACAATCCATTATCCGAGCTGTCACGCCTGTCATGCGATAGTTTTGAAATCGGTCAAGTAGCTGCAGATTATTTTTTAGAACGCCGCTACAACAACTTTGCTTTTGTAGGAGAGATTAACGATATTCACTGGTCACGTGACCGCTCAGTAGCCTTTGTCAATCGACTTGCCGAATATGGCTATACCTGCCACATTTATCCGGTTCTCTCAGCAAAAGAGCGCAATGATTTCGGAGTCGAACAAACACGCTTGCTCGCCTGGCTCAAAGCATTGCCGAAACCTACAGCGATCATGGCCGCATGGGACATCCGCGGAAGACAGATTCTTGACTTGTGCATGAAGGCCGGAATATCCGTACCGCAGGAAATCGCCGTACTGAGCGTGGATAATGATGAAATACTCTGTGAAACTACCAATCCGCCCATGTCCAGTATCCAGATGGGTGTTGAAGATGCCTGTTTTCAAGCCGCAAAAGTTCTCGATGCCCTTATGCACAATAAAAACAATTCCCGTCAGCAGATCATTTCATACGGTGCGTCCGGAATCGTGACACGCCGATCAACCGAAGCTATTCGAGTCGATGATCCACTTGTAGTCAAAGCTCTTGAATTTATCTGGCTCAATGTCGGAGTACCGATTAAAGTTGCGGACGTAGCCCGACATCTGAATGTTTCCCGCCGATTGCTTGAAATTCACTTCCGCAAATCGTTGAATCAAACGGTTCACGATGAACTTTTGCGCATACGCCTGGAACGTGTCCGCATGATGCTAAGAGATACACATATGACAATCAATGAAATTGCATATGACTGCGGTTTCGCCGGTGCAAGTCATCTCGGACGTCGCTTCAAAGAGGCATTTCAAATAAATCCACTAACATTCCGCATGACTGCCAGAGAACAAAAACATACAAATCCCTAACCCAGCATACAATTTATATTGAACGATTATTGCGACGACAGAGTCGACGCAATGGCGAGAGTAAAAAAGAGGGAAGATAGCAGAGCCGGTGTTTAGGAGCATTTTGCCCCAAAATACCTCCGTGTCATCGAGTCTCCGTAGGACAAGTCCTGATTTAAAGTTGTCACTTTTTTTGTTTGTTATAGTTGTTGTTTTGTGTCTCTGCTGATGCAGTAGATTTCACTTCTGCCGACTGCTTCGCAATGCGCTCTTCAAATGAACGGTGAAATCACCTCATGTAGGGCGGGTGACCCCACCCGCCGCATGTAGTAGCCATTCTGTGAACGGCATTATGTCGCTCACAGAGCGACTACTACAGCAAGATAGCCGGTGGGTCACCGGCCCTACAGCAAGATAGCCGGTGAGTCACCGGCCCTACAGCAAGATAGCCGGTGGGTCACCGGCCCTACAGCAAGATAGCCGGTGGGGTCACCGGCCCTACAGCTTTAATCGTGTTAATCATGTAATCCTGTCCGAAATTCCTCTCCTCCGCGCCTCCGTGCGAAACGATCACTCTTCACTCTTCTTAGGTAGCATCTCAGGGGGCAGGGTCATGGGCGCAAGCGGCGGTTCATTTTCAACCGGCAGCGCCTGAAACGCGCATTGGCCGATCGACAAACCCTGACCGCGGAAGAGCAATTCAAAATCGGTCTGCTCCTCCGGTGCCCGCTCCATCGGAGCAATCTCGCGGAAGCGCGGATCCAAGGTCATGCAGGCGCGTATTTCTTTAAAATAGGCCAGATGATCGGTGGCGACCTCCAGTCGTCCGCCGGTTGCAAGCGCATGCCAAAGCGCATCCCGAAAAAGAGGAGAGAACAAGCGGTGACTATGATGGCGGCGTTTCGGCCACGGGTCAGGGAAAAAAACATAGACACAGCGCACGCTGTGACGCGGCAGAAGATAATACATGGTGTAGAGCGCCTCAAGACACACCACGCGGACATTACAGAGATTCACTGCGGAGGCGCGTCGATCCAGCGTGCGCGCACGCCCGACCATGCGTTCAATGGCCAGATAGTTTACCGCGGGGTGGCTCTGCGCGCGTGAGATAAGAAAGCGTCCGGTACCGGCACCTATTTCCACCTCCAGCGGGAAATGCTGCGGAAAAAGCCGGGCTGAATCCAGAGGCACACAAGGGTCGCTGATCGTCACGACCCGTTCCGGGATTGTATCGTTACGCCTGCATCTATATCTTCCCGCCATTATTCAATCAATCTTTTGTTTATGAGATGACTGACAGTAAAAATCATACAACGGCATATGCTTGTTCTCCGCAGTGCCGATTCATTGCGACGACAAAGTCGACGCAATGACGAGCGTAAAAAAGAAGATTGAAAACCCTAACCCACTCCAACTCCCTTTTAACCATTTTAACCATTTTAACCTAAAGACCTTAATGTCATTAAAGACTTTAACGTCTCTGTGCTTTGCCTTCTTTCAACTCGCACACTTTCGCACTCGCGAACTTTAGAACTTCCCCATGCTCTATGCCTTCTTCATCTCCGTGTTAAATGCAACTGCGCGACCGCGTGCGAAGGCCTCCAGGTTGACATTAAGCATCCGGGCGGGGATACGCTTACGCATCGTTTCGATCCATTGTTCCTCTTTAAACGGCGTAAGGTTGGAGAGTGCTCCGGCGATGACCATATTCATGCAGCGCTGGTTACCCAGTTCACGGGCGATACTCAGGGCATCCAGGAGAACCGCATCCGGAAACTCCCGTTCGAGTCGTTCCGACATATCCTCGACTGCCGGTTGCTGTCCGCTTGAAACAGTGATCGGTGTCAGATTGAGATCGTTGATCAGCGCTCGTCCTTCCGGCGCAAGCAGGGAACGCCAGCGCAGAGCCTCCATACGTTCGAAGGCCACCAGCAGATCGGTACTCCCCTCCGGCACAATCGGCGAGTGGACCTTTTCACCGAAGCGCACCTGACTGATTACGGAACCGCCGCGCTGAGCCATACCGTGAATCTCGCTTTTCTTGACATCCATGCCGGCACTGGCCGCAGTTTTGGCCAGCAGATCGCTGGTGAGCAGGGTGCCCTGTCCTCCGACACCCACCAAAGAGATATTGACTGTTCTCATATTTATCCTCCAGACGCTCTAAAACTTTTTCGCAATGGCGTCGAATTTACAAACCTGACGACACAGCCCGCAGCCGGAACACTGCACTGGGTCGATTGTCGCCTTAAACCGTTTGCCGTCGTCTGTTTTTGCACCGCGCACGATTGCCGGACACCCCAGTTTAAAGCAGGCGCCGCAGGCTTTGCACTTCTCGGCATCCGTTTCATACACACCTGCATTCATCAGGCCGGCCGAGATGCGGCAGGGTCCCTTGACCACAACCACGGATGCTTGATCGGCATCAAGCTCGGCGGTCAAGACCTTCTCAATCCGTTCGATGTCAAAAGCTCCCACGGTCTCGACCCGTTTATAACCCATGGCGCGTGCGACCGCCGCGATATCAGTAACCGGAGCCGGTTCACCTGCGAGAGTCTTGCCGGAGCCGGGGTTATCCTGATGACCGGTCATGCCGGTGATGCGGTTATCCAGTACGATCGTAGTGATTGTACCTTTGTTGTACAGGACATCCTGAATGCCGGTGTAACCCGAGTGGAAGAAGGTGGAATCACCTATCACAGCACAGAGTCTTCCTTTAAAGCCTGCTTTCTGCATGCCGAAAGCGTTACCGATACTCGCACCCATGCAGATGGTTGTATCCATCGCGCTCAGCGGAGGGAATGCTCCCAGGGTGTAGCAACCGATGTCGCCGGTCACAGTGGCTTTAAGTTTAGACAGGACATAAAAGAGACCGCGATGTGAACAGCCGGAACATAACACCGGTGGACGCAGTGGCAGTCCCTCGTCAGCGCGTCGGATCTGCGGCGGTTCCACATCTCCCAGAATATCGGCACGCAACTGCAGCACTCTTGCCGGATTGAGCTCCATCATCCGCAACTCGGCAGGGTAATCAACCGTCTTAAGGCCCAGAGCTTTGACTTGATCCTCCATAAAGGGATCGAGCTCCTCTACCACCAGCAGACGTTTGACACTCGCGGCGAAACGCCTGACCAGCTCTACCGGGAAGGGATTGGAAAATCCCAGTTTCAGAATTGAATACTCGCCGAAAACCTCTTTGGTATATTGATAAGCGACGTTGGAGGTGATGATGCCGAGCTCAGAACTACCCGGCTCAATGCGGTTAAGTCCGCTTGTCTCGGCGCAGGCGCGCAGCTCCTGTGTACGTTTTTCCACCCTATAGCGCATCTGGCGGGCAAAAACCGGTGCGGCCACGGTTCGTTTGATATCTTTGATGTACGGAATCGATTGCCGCGTTCCGTGGCCGAAATTTTCACCTATATCTACGAGGGTCGAGGTATGCGAGGTGCGCGTAGTCAACCGCACGATACAGGGCGTCTGAAATTTTTCCGAAACTTCATAGGCCTGCAGAACCATGTCGTAGGCTTCCTGGGAATCGGAGGGTTCAAACAGCGCGACCCGTGCAAACCTGGCCAGCACACGAGTGTCCTGCTCATTCTGCGAACTATGAATGCCGGGGTCATCCGCCACAACGACAACCAATCCGCCGCTCGCTCCGACAAACGTAGCGGTCATCAGAGGGTCAAGTGCCACATTCAGTCCGACATGTTTCATGGCGCAAAGTGCGCGTGCGCCGGCCAGAGAGCCGCCGATGGCAACTTCGAGTGCGACCTTTTCATTACATGACCACTCGGCATTGATCTCATCCGAAAAGCGTGAGAGCGTTTCAAAAATCTCAGTGCTCGGGGTACCGGGATAGGCCGCCGCGACAGTGCACCCCGCCCGGCAGGCGGCATAAGCGACAGCCTCATTGGCGGAAAGCATCATCTTATCACTCATTGTTAATCTCCATTCCAGTTTTAACTCTACCCGGCGCGGAAACACCGCGTTTTAAGAGCGGGCAAAGCCGTGACGGACAATCACGCTCGTTTATGGGCATCGCGATATCCGGCTATCAGCGCATTGGTTGATGCGTCATGCTGAAGCAGCGGACGTTGTTCGGATTTGAGTTCATTCAAAACTTTTTCCGCCAGAACCTTACCCAGCTGGACACCCCACTGGTCAAACGAGAAGATATTCCAGACAACACCCTGCACAAAGATTTTATGCTCATACAGCGCAACCAGAGCACCCAAGGTCTCCGGTGTCAGTTTGTCGGCCAGCAGGGTATTGGTTGGGCGATTACCCTCGAACACCTTATGGGGAATGAGAGCTTCAGGTGTTCCCTCCGCACGACACTCAGCCTCGGTCTTACCGAAAGCCAGGGCCTCGGATTGAGCGAAGAAGTTGGCCATCAGCTTATCGTGATGATCGCCGGTTGGGTTATGTGTATGGCAGAAGCCAATGAAATCACAGGGGATTAGACGGGTACCCTGGTGGATCAGTTGATAGAAGGCATGCTGCCCGTTGGTACCGGGTTCGCCCCAGACAATCGGTCCGGTGGAGATCGAAACCCGATGCCCCTGTTTATCCACCGACTTGCCGTTGCTCTCCATATCAAGCTGCTGCAGATAGGCAGGGAAGCGGGCAAGGTACTGATCATAGGGCAGCACTGCGTAACTTTCAGCGTCATGTCCATTGGAATAAAGTATACCCAGCAGGGCCATCACAACCGGTATGTTGCGATGAAGCGGAGCTTCACGGAAATGTTTATCCATCCGGTGATAGCCTTTGAGCATCTTATTGAAATTGCGCGGCCCGATCGCAAGCATCAGCGGCAGGCCGATTGCGGAGGGCAGCGAGTAACGTCCGCCGACCCAGTCCCAGAAGCCGAACATATTCCGCGTATCTATACCGAATTCCGCCACCTTCTCAGTGTTGGTTGAAACCGCCACAAAGTGTCTGGCCACAGCACTCTCCGATCCCAGGTTTCTGATCAGCCAGGTTCGTGCGGTGCGGGCGTTGGTCATTGTTTCCTGCGTGGTGAATGTTTTTGAGGCTACGATAAAAAGAGTCTGGGCCGCCTTGACATTACGAAGGGCCTCCGCCAGATGTGTACCGTCAACGTTGGAGACAAAAAACATTTTAATCGAACGTCTGGTGTAGGGTGTCAGGGCCTGGCAGGCCATAGCAGGTCCCAAATCGGAGCCGCCGATACCGATATTGACGACATACTTGATTCTGCGTCCGGTATGTCCCAGCCAGCGTCCTTTGCGGACATCATCGCAGAATCCACCCATGGCATTCAATACCGCACGGACATCGGGCATTACATCCCGGCTGTCGACGCAGACCGGATTTTCGGAAAGATTGCGCAATGCGGTATGGAGCACCGCGCGATTCTCGGTTCCATTGATTTTTTCGCCGGAGAACATCGCTTCGACAGCCTGGGGCAGATCGCACTCCTCCGCCAGAGCCACGAGGTGTTTCATCAGAGCGGCATTGATCAGGTTTTTGGAGTAATCCAGGGTCCAGCCGGCGGCTTTGAGCGTAAAGCGCTGTGCCCTTTTTTGGTCATCGGCAAAAAGATCACGCAGGTGTCTCTGTTTTAAAGTGTTAATTTCCTTTTCTATCATATTCCAGGATTTTTTTTCCATTTCAGGCTCCTATAAATAAAACCGGCAAGTCGGCGCAACAAGTCGGCGCAACGATCGCATGACTGCGGTATGAGCCGGATATTGTAGCGTTTCAATGTTCGGGATTGAAGTGTAAATTTAGAAAGGTGAGCTTTCGGTCGCATTGTCAATCTGGCACGAGGCTGGGTCACGGGTTCCGTTCTACAGTCAAATGCCTTACAGCTGCAACCGTGATCCTCGACTGTCGGGCGAAATTCTGTCGCAGGGTGTATTTACATCCGGTTAAAGTTAAAATTCGCACCTTCCTCTTTCAAACGGCGTTTAAGTCCCATGCCCTCCATGACTCTTCCCGCCTCGATGTAAGTATCCGCCAAGGCGACAATGATGTCGGGGTTTTTCCATTGTGTCAAATCACAAGCACGCCGGGCCAGCTTAATCGCTTTTTCGGGACGGCGGTTCTCTCGTCCCTTGAAGAGCAGGGCTTCGGCGTACAGTAGCAGCGCCGTAAGGTTATCTGGATCATCTTCCAGAATCTTCTCATACTGGAGGTCTGCTGTGGCGTATTGGCCGATTTCCAGAGCCACTCCGGCCAACTCGATGCGATAGTGTCTCTGCCGGGGGGCGTTGACTACTGCCCGGGCAAAGTGCAGATAGGCATTCTGCAGATCTCCGTTGGCGCGCAGGCAGTACCCCAAACCGTAATGCGCCTGAGCTGATTCACGGTCGAGCGCGAGTATATTTTCATAGCAGCGCACAGCACCCTTATAATCTCCAATCGCAATCCGTCGTCGGCCCTCAAGCTCCAGGGCATCCTGAAACTGCACCAGAAAGGCGTCATCAGGGTTGATTTCCGCCGCATCACGTGCGCATTCCAGACCCTTCTCCGAGCGCGCAGCCTCCACATTAGCCAGGGCCATCACTGCTGATATCCGTGCTGTGATGTTGTTTTCCACCCGTTCTTTGAGGGCTGAACAGACCCCTGCTTCAGCCTCACCTCTGCGCAGCCATTCTCCGGCATCAAGCTGGCGGACCTTTTCAAAGAAGACCGGACTCATTAATGCGGCACCGCCCTCCAGCACATTTTTCGGTGCGTTCCATGCTGCTTGCCGATATGAGATATGCCCCTGGTTTTCCGCAAGCCAGCGATCCACCCCGGTTTCGTCACAGACCATACAGGCCAAAGCGTCGCTCACCGTAAGTCGGCCCGCCAGTATGAAATCCCGAAAAACTGCATCACGCTCGAAGAGCTTCAGCATCTCCCCGACATTAAGAGTCAGCGGATGCATGGAGCCTGCCAGCATCCACTCAAAAGCTCCGGTGCACCAGACCTGCATATGAGCGAATTCCTGGCGCATCCCGTTCAGAACTGCGGCGAAAGCCGTCCGGGAAAGCGCACGCGCATCCAGATGCAGAACTGCAACTCCCCCCGGTTCAAGCATGGCGGACGTCCGTCGCAGAAGGGATTGAGAAAAGCCGCGTGCGCGACCCCGTTTAAAGAGGGGTTCGGGGGTCAGAACAATCAGATCATGGTGTCCTGTGAAGCTCTGCCTGACAAGTTTTTCAAAGTGGTTTCCGTCCGCAGTTCTTCCGCCGGCAAGCTCATCCTGGCGCATCAACAGCTCAACCATCCGCGGGTTCGCATCGCAGTAGGCCGGTGCCGCCACTCCGCCACGCAGCAGAAAGGGAGCGAAGAGCCCTGCTTCGCCTCCGACCAGCAGCACGCGTTCGCACGCAGGCTTAATCAGCAACGGTATGTAGCCATTCAGGACGCGGGTCGTGTGAAAGCGGCTGCCGAAGATGACCGGACGGTTGTTCATCTCGCAGACAAAGTGATAGTCACGGTCATCATAGACGGCGATTATATCCTTCCCGGCAATATGTTCTTCAACCGGATCGGCAAAAGCGAAGCCGCTGTCACGATGAACCAGTCTGCCGAAGGTGCCCCGGGAAAGAATATTGTTCAGCGGCAACCGGGCTGCGTAGAAAAAAACGAGCGCTGCGGCGATGCCGACCGTCAGTGCCGTCGTCCTTCGCAGAGCACTGCCGCTGAAGAGGGCCGCTGCCGCGAGTGCTGTCGGCAGAGCTGCGAGCAGGCAAAGCGGGAGTTCAAAACCGCTGACGGAGGGTATCGCGATTGCGAACAACCAGCAGCCGGCGAAAAATCCGACGATAACGGCGACGGACAGCATCAGCGATGATCCGCGCGTTCTGCCGACTCTCTGTGCGCAGAGTCCCCCTGCCAGAAAACTGAAGAGCGCAACAAATATCAGGGCACTTTTCAGCAGCAACTTAAGAAACATGGTGTAACTGCGCGACATTTCCAGCAGCAGCTGCTGCCAGCTGGCGCCCATTCCCGTAACAGCGTGAAGCAGAAAAAGCTGATACGCCGCTGTCATCAGTAAAACAAAGCATATACCGCCTGAGAAAACAATTCTGCTGTCGCGAAGCAGCACGATAGATACTGCAGCACCGCAGAGTGCGGCAATCAAAGCAACCGCCGTAAACACCGCCAAGGTCAGCGGTGTTCTGCCGGCCATCGCATCGAGTACCCGCAGCCAGCAGCCGAAGAGGCCGCCGAACAGGATTGCACTCAACACACAAAGAAGCGCGGCAAAATTCTGTTGAGCCGCATTGATCAGGCTTTTTCTCATTAAATCATCCCTCTTCCCTGCGCTCACTCATCACCGCAATCATATCTTTAACGCAACGTGCAACCACGCCTCGGCGATTTTCCACGACCTGAATCGCTCTCGCGCCCAGCTCCTGCCGTCGTGCAACATCCTCCAGCAGATTCTCGACCTCATCCATCACCATATCATCTGCCATCACTTGAACCACCGCATCCGCTTTTAAAAGGTCGAACATTACCGGACGGAAATTCTCAGTATGCGGGCCGACGATAACCGCTGCGCCGCACAAACAGGGCTCGATCATATTCTGACCGCCGTGCTCATAGAGGCTTTTTCCGACAAACACGATCTGTGCCAGGGCGTAAAAGCCCATCAGCTCACCGGTGGTATCGGCCAGCAGCACCGGGGCAAAGGAGTTGTAATTGCTTTCGGGTGAACTGTCGCCACGACTTTTTCGCACGCAGATCAGGCCGTTACGCACAATGGTGCGCTCCACCTCATCAGCTTTTTCAAAGTGCCGCGGCACAATCACAAGACGTAGCTCAGGGTGTTGCCGTGCCAGTTCCCGATAGGTATTCACCATAATGAAATCCTCGCCGGGCCAGGTTGATCCACCCAGCAGCACAATATTGTTTTCATTGACATCATGGGAGGCCATCCAACTGCGCAGCTCGTTCTCCTTTTCATGATTGCGCTGTGCCACATCAAATTTAAAGCTGCCGCGCACTGCGACGCGATCCGGCGGAGCACCTGCCGCCACCAGACGGTCATAATCGATCTCAGACTGAGCCATGATTCCGGTGAACATATTAAAAACCGGCTCAAACCACCAGCGCATCCGGGCATAGCGCGGTGCGGAGCGGTCGGATATCCGGGCGTTGATCAGAAAAACCGGTACGCCGCTTAGGGCGCAGACTCTGATCAGATTGGGCCAGATCTCGGATTCGGTCAGAATCAGCGCACCCGGGGCAACCATTGCAACCACCCTTTTCACGCAGCATGAGATATCCAGCGGGCAGTAGATCAGGATATCATCATCCGTCAGCAGTTTCCGCGCCTGAGTCCAGCCGGTGGAGCTGGTTGTACTGAGAAGAAATTCAAGCGAGTTGTTCTGTGAACGCATCTCCCGGATAACCTGCCCGGCCACGAAAACCTCGCCGACACTGACCGCATGAATCCAGACTCTTCCGCTGGATTTTCTGAGTTTTGCTGTAATCTCCGCTGGCAGCAGGCCGAAACGATCTGCAAAGCGTACTTTATAGCCTCCGCGTTGCAGCATACGAAGAGCGAAACGCGGCAGCAGCAACAGATAAATTAAAACAAAGATTATGTCATAGAAAAACCAGCGCATCGTGATCCAATCATTATTCAGCTGCGGGATTATACCGTTTTATGCATTCCCGGAAAACTCCGCTGTTTGAAAATCAGTTATATCCGCTTGTCAGGTAACCTGGTGCGGCGGCGTTCCAGCTCAGCAGCTCCTTCCGCAGGGCGGCCGGTTCAAAATTAATGATGTCAAGCTGATCGACCGGCTGCCAGACAAAGCCGATCCCGCTTTCCAGAGCCGTCACCTCATCGTCCGGATTCATCTCCGGCAAATCTAGTTCATAGACGAGGTTGATTTCGGCGTGGCGTACGTTGTTCTGCAAAAAAAAGTGTTCGCAGCAGCCGAGAAAGGCACCGGCATGTGCCCGGCAGCCGATCTCTTCAAGCATCTCACGTTCCAGGGCTGCACGACCACATTCACCGAAATCGATATGGCCGCCCGGCAGATAGGCCACCTTTGATTTACGGTTGACGCATAACAGAAGCTTGTCATTTTTAAGAGCCACGCCGCGCGCGATGATTTCGATGTGCCGTTCATTATGCATGTCAAAGTTTTCCTTCGTTAAGCTTCAATCCGCCACAATCCGTTCCGTTGAAGAGTGCGAGAACCTCCCCTACAAGAAAGAGTGAGCCGGTTACCAACACGGTGCCGTCTATTTTACGGGCTGCATCGACAGCGTGGCCAAGTGCGGCCCCGACTGAACTCTCGGCAGAGACATCGGTTATACCGGCGCACCTCATCAACGCCGCCGCATCAGCGGTTTTAAGGGTGCGAGGGTTGTCAATTTCAACGGCAAATCCGCTCCGCACCGCAGGACGCAGCCGTCTCAGAAAATCAAGCGTACTCTTCTCACCGCAGAAGCCGGCAACCAGACATATATTATCTTTTATTCCGCACTGCTTCAAGGAGAGCCGCAAAGCGTATGCTGCTTCGGGATTATGTGCACCGTCCAGAATCACCACCGGATTCCGAGCCATCCGCTGAAAGCGTCCGGGCCAGGTAACACGGCTTAATCCCTTTTTAAAGGCGGAGTCATCAACTGTCAGCCCCAGATTGTGGAGCACTTCAAGCGTACAGAGCGCGGCGGCGATATTTTCAAGGTGGTATTTTGCAGCCAGACGCACCTCGACTGGCGGCAGATCACGGGCGGCGGTCGATATTTTCAAACGCTGCGAATCGAGGGTGCCTCTGATTCTGTCGATGCAAACCTGTTCATCGGCTCTCAACAACAGAGAACCGCACTCAATCGCACGGGCGGCCAGCACGGTCTGAACCGGTTCACTGTTGGCGGCCACCACCACCGGACGACCGGGTTTGATGATGCCTCCCTTTTCAGCCGCGATCTGTTCAACACTCTCACCCAGCCACTCACAGTGATCCAGGCCGACTCTGGTGATCACCGATACCAGCGGCTCGACAACATTGGTGGCATCCAAACGTCCGCCCAATCCGGTTTCCAGCACGGCGATTTTCAAATCCGCCTCTTTGAAAAGCAGCAATGCCAGAGCGGTCATGGACTCAAAAAATGTGATCGATCCCGCAACGCTCTGTTCAACTGCGCTGATTGCCGCAGTCACACGGAGGGCACAGCGGACAAGTTCAGCATCGGAGACCGGCGTTCCGTTAAGCAGAAAGCGTTCATTAAAGAGATTGAGGTGCGGCGAGGTGTAGCGTCCACAGGGATAACCGGCCGCACGCAGAATCTCATCGCAGACGGCGGCCACGGTTCCTTTGCCGTTGGTGCCGGCGATGTGCACAGCGGCCAGCTCATCGTGTGGATTGCCGAGTTCAGCGAGCAGAGCTTTGATTTTATCAAGCCCGGGTTTCATGCCGAAACGCCGTCGGTCGGCCAGCTCTTTCAAAACAGGATGCATCATAAAAAATTGTACTGGTATTCCAGGTAATGCAGAGGTTCAGCTTTCAGACTACGGTTTTTCAACGGCTGTAAAATCAAAGCCTGCCGAAAAAAAAGCAGTCAAATCGGAAAAACATGCTGAATATAACATTTCACGCTGCCGAATACGACAATCAAAACAGCGATCCCGGTTGAACGCTATGAAACTGCGACTTATGGAATGCCAGTGATATGCGTTCTTTAATTTTCAGTGTGGTTTTTGTATATTCCGGTTGATGAAAGCAAAATTACTCATTTTTCACTTTGTTCTGACTGCTACTTTACTCTTTGCGGGGCCACGTGATTTGCCGCAGATAGAGTGGTTGCGACACTCAGTCAGGATTGTAGCGGATCAGGGATGCTACGCCCGTGCGATCCGACTGACTGGGAACGAACTGCTGTGCTGTTATGAATATCGCGGACAATGCTGGATACGGCGCAGTCTTGATAATGGAATGGTCTGGAGCAGCGGCATCAGGGTAACTGACTATGACCTTGGCATGGCAGCCAATCCGACACTTATCAGGTTGCGCAGCGGCAATATTCTGCTCGGTTACAACGAGCGTCCCGAGCGCTCCGGCAGCCACTACACAATCTGCCTGGTCGCGAGTGACAACGATGGACGGAGCTGGGGCAGGCGCAGGCAGCTTTACGAAGCCGGCACCTCGCAGTTGGAAGGTTGCTGGGAGCCTGATTTTCTGCAATATCCGGATGGTGAGATTCAGCTTTTCTTTGCAAATGAAGCTGATCACACCTACAGCAGTGATCAGGAAATCAGCATGCTGCGCTCACGTGACGGCGGTGCCAGCTGGCAGGGTTCTCACAGCGTAGCCTATCGCAGTGGTCATCGCGACGGCATGCCGGTTTCATGTTTTACAGGTGACGGAAAAACGGTGGTGCTGGCAATTGAGGACAATGGTCTGAATGGAGAGATGAAACCGGTGATACTGCGCGACACGATTGAAGCGCGTTGGCGGAAAGCCGTTATAAAGGGCAACTCAGCGTCGCGGGAAGCGGCGTTACTTGAGCCGCTGGCTGCGGATGTTTATGCCGGAGCACCCTACATCTGCCGGATGCCCTCCGGCGTCATGGTTCTTTCTGTGCAAAGTCGGGAGCGACGCACGCACGAGGAACCGGCGGTTTATGTGGGTGACAATGAAGCGCGTAATTTCACAAATCGAAGTTTTCCGTTTGAACTGGCGTCGGGGGTGAAAGGCAGCTGGAACTCACTGTACGTCAAGGACGAACACACAGTCACTTTGCTAAGCACCACTGAAATCGGGGGCAGAAGAGGAATTTGGGCAATCGACGGCAGATTGCGACACTAAAGCAGCTTGCAAAGGTAACCGGATTTCTGACAGCGGCAGAGCTACTGCAACCTGTTCGTTCAGAGCGAGAGCAGGCTCAACCAGATCGGAATTGTTATCAGGCAGAGAATGTGCGTGGCGAAGGTGATCACCGCAGCAAAACCGGCATCGGCCCGGTAGGCTTCAGAGAGCACAACACTGGCCATTGCAGCGGGCTGCACCGCGATTAGCACCAGTACGCGGCGTAACTCGCTCTCAAGAGGCAACAGCATCAGCACGCCAACGCAAAATGCGGGTATAATGACCAGACGCATCAGAGTTGTGCCCGCCACCAGCGGAGTGAGCAGGTGATTCGCCTTCATCGAAGCCATCCGTGAACCGCATATCAGCGCCGACACCGGAATGGTCGCGCCGCTGAGAAACCGGCAGGTTTCCATCAATTGTGTGCTGACCTCCCTGAGCGGCGGTGCAAAGTGGATGTTCTGACGGATAAGAGCCGCTCTGAGAAAAATGATGATAAAGGAGAGCGTGAGTGCCAGCATCGGCATACTGCAGAGGTGACGCAGCGATTTCAGCGAAACTCTGTCGCCGGTCAGCGTTTTGACACCCAGCGTCCAGATCACCAGCTCTGAACCGAGTGCTGAAAATATGATCAGTGCCACTGCGCGGTCACCCCACATGGAGCTCGCCATCATAATCGGCAGAAACGAATAGTTGTTCATGATACAGGAGAAGTGATAGCAGCGTTGCGTGGCGGGACGTTCTTTGGAGAGCATACCGCGCGTCAGAAACCCGAAGAACCAGCCGGCGCACAGAATGAAAACAAGTCCCGCCGGCATAACCCAGCACTCCGCAAGTCCGGCAGGTGTGAAATTACGCACCATCAGATTCACAATCATGCAGGGATAGAAGACATTGATCAGCGTCAGAGATAGCTGCCGGTTAAAATCATTGGAGATCACCCTGATCCGGTTCAGCAGGTATCCGATCAGTGCCATCAGCACCAGCGGCATCATTTTCAGGAGAATAAGTAACATATAATCGCCTCATTCCGGCTTACGGTGTGGGCATCCCTGAAGTCCGCCCTGCAGTTTTTCTCATCTGCATCTCCGCGCCTCTCGGGTCATCCTTCCGCAACTCTGCGGCAAGCCTTTTTTGGTTTGCAGGCAACACCTGCGTTGAATCCGTTGCTGTTTCCATTTTGCGACGGTGATTATCGGACAGCTTGGAAACAAAGGCAATCTGAAAATTAAGCAGTTCGAGTTTTAACAATTTTTCGGTTTAGAGTCTGGGCGGAATACTCTATAATGAGTCACTGGAGATTTTGCTATGATAGAAGATGATACCCTTTCACGCACTGAGCTGCTGATTGAGCAGGAAAAGCTCAAGCTGGAGCGTGAACGCATGATGCTGGAGCGTGAGCGGCTGGAGGCCATGCGTGAGCGAGCGCATGCCGAGAAGAATTTCAGTATAGACAGCAGCGGCAAACAGGTGGTAACGATCAGCTCTCTGGTTTTTATTGCGATAATATGTCTGCTGCTGGGCGGTATTATGGGTGCTTTTTCAACATCGCTACAAATAAACCGCAGCCGCAACCGGCGGGTAAGAGAGGTCATGGAATCACTCTCTTCGGTGTCGCCCGGGCTCACCACCACCAATCAGGTTGCAGGCGCATCCACCAACATGCCGGCCTGGTTGCAGGCCATCAAGCCGCAGAGCGCACACAGCGGTATCTCGCTGATTGTAATCGAGTGAGAACTGCAACGGTATCTCGCAGAAATTTGAGATTTTTTAATTATGTCCTTTTTTAAAGCATACGACATGCGCGGCGTTTTCGACCGCGATTTCTCCCTCGACACTGTTTATCGTATAGGACGGTGGCTGCCGGTGATGCTTGAAACCGACCGGATGCTGATCGGCCGTGATACACGCTCCAGCTCTGAACTGATTTTCAAGGCATTAGCCTGCGGCATCACTGAATCGGGGTGTGCGGTCGATGACATGGGTTTAGCAACAACCCCGATGGTGTATTATTTCACCGCCAAGAAGGGCTATCGCGGCTCCGTTCAGATTACGGCCTCACATAATCCCGCTGAGTACAACGGCATGAAGGTTTCGCGCACTGACGCGTTGCCGGTAGGCTATGACAGCGGCTTGAAGGAGGTTGAAGCCAGAGTGAACTCCGGTGGATTGCCACCCCCTGCCGCAAGGGCGGGTATCGTTCGCGCAATTGATCTACAGGGTGAATTCATCGCGGATATGCGTCTCAGAGTGCCGGATTTGAGCAACCTTGACATCGGCATCGACTGCTCCAACGGCATGGCGGCGCTGGTGATAAAGCAGCTGCTCGGCACCGAGCCGCGCTACATCAATGATGTCATGGACGGCTCATTCCCCGGCCATCCCCCCAACCCGCTTGAAGTTGAAAACTGCACACAGGTAATGGAGCTGGTGCGGGAGAACAAACTGGATGCGGGCGTGATTTTCGATGGTGATGCCGACCGGGTGATGTTTGTGGATGAAAACGCTGAATTTGTGCAGCCCGACTATTTAATCGCAATTCTGGCGCAGCACTATCTGCGACGGGAACCCGGCTGCACGGTTATCCATGACATCCGCACCTCGCGGGGGGTTATTGAATTTCTGCGGCAGCAAGGTGCCCGCACAGTGATGGGTCGGGTCGGTCATGCTTACGCCAAAGTTCTGCTGCGTGAAAGCGGAGCTGCCTGCGGCGGCGAGCTGGCTGGTCACTACTATTTACGCGATTTTTACAACTGTGACTCTGGCGAACTGGCCGCTCTGATCATTCTAGGCGAGCTGGCCGATGCTCAGCGGTGCGGAGTTTCTTTCAGCGAACTGCTCAAACCGTTGCGGCATTACGCCAATTCAGGCGAGATGAATTTCAAGGTTGCCGACAAAGACGGTGCCACACAGGCGGTTTTAGCGGCACTGAAAAGATTCGGCGAACCGGACGCCCTCTATGATTTTGACGGATATCGGATTGAATTTTCCAGCTGGTGGATGAATATCCGCAAGTCGAATACGGAACCTTATCTGCGAGTAGTGATAGAAGCGGCGAACGCTGCGGAACTGCGTGAGCGCAAAAATCTGATCACCGGCATACTCAAGGATCTGCCAGCCTGACAACAACACGCACCTTTAAGCACAGCGGACAGAACATAAAACAATGTTGAATGTGGAGCATATAACTTTTTCATACGGCCGCAGAAGGATTCTGAGCGACATCACCTTCGATGTTGCACCAGGCGAAATCACTGCGGTTGTCGGCCTCAACGGTGCAGGCAAAACGACCCTGCTGCGAATTCTGGCGTTTGTTCTGATGCAGGATTCCGGCAACATCACTCTGGACGGCATCGACCCCCTGACGCGTCCTGTCAAATACCGCACCTGGATCGGTTATCTTCCGGAGAGCTGTCCGCTCTATGAAGAGATGACCGTCGAGCAATACCTGCTTTACCGGCTTAAGCTGCGCCGGGAGCGCAGTTCACGTCTGCGGCGTCGGCTGGCTGACGCACTGCAGATCTGCAATCTGCGCTCTGTCGCCGACAGCGGCATCCGGGCACTTTCCAGGGGATTCAAAAAACGTATCTGTTTAGCCGACGCGCTGATGCAGCATCCGCGTCTGGCACTGCTGGATGATCCGTGGACCGGTCTGGATGCCGAATCGCGCCGCGACTTGGGCATAACGTTAACCTCCTGCTCGGCGCATGCCGCTGTGATTCTGGCCGGACATGAGGTTGATGAGATGCTTGAGTGGTGCACACGGTTTATTGTGTTACGAGAGGGCTGTATTGCGGCATCTTATCGCAAAGCGGAACATGAACAGGAGGAACTCAGAACTCTGCTGCGCGACGCGCTGAGTTCCTCTGAGCGGGGAGGTAATCTGTGAGTGCCATTCATCAGACCTGGCTTAGAGAGGTCAAATCCTTTCGCGGAGCCTTTTACAGTGGCGTACCGGTGGCAGCTTATCTTGCTGTAGCGGGCTGGTCGTTTGTGATGCTGCTACGGCGCAGTGAAGGCGGCATAACACAGATTCAGACGATCTGGGGGTGTGCGGTGGCCGCCTGGCTGCCGACGCTCTGTTCACTGCTGACAATGCGTCTGTTTACGATTGATCGCTCCAGCGGCATGATTGAATTGATGATGGCGGCACCTGTGCGTGAGCGCGACTTTGTGATCGGCAAGTTCTTTTCGGCACTGACTCTGGTAACACTGGCGCTGCTGGCGTCACTGATCTTCCCCCTGTTTATTCTGCCACGTATGTCGCTTCATCTGGCCGCAAGCATTCAGCCGGTTGCTTTCGGGATCACATTTGGCATTGTGCTTTTACAGGCCTGTGCCTGGTGCGCGGCAGGCACCATGATATCGGTTATGTTCAGCAATCAGGCCGCGGCGGCGGTCACCTCGCTGATTCTCTGCAGCGGCATGCCCATCGCCGTATATTTCGGAATTCTGGCCTGGATTCCCGTGGTACGTTCGGAACTCTCCTGGCTGCCGTTACTGGTACATATCGTTGATTTTTCAACCGGACTTTTCTCCACCGGGGTGCTGCTTTTTTACGGTGTTCTGACAACTTTCTTTCTATTCGCCTCATCCAAGATGCTGGCTCTACTGAGATTATAGCGATTAAGAGCGGAATTAGCCTTGAGTATCAACACCCACAGTTTAAAAGTCAAACCGCCGCGACGCGGATTACTGAGGTTCACCTCACGTTCAGCCGTGCTGCTCGGTGCGGTATTCTCTTTTCTGGTAATCGTCGTCGGATTCTGGTTCAACTTCACATGGGAGATACCGATCGGGGAGGTACGGGTGGTCTCTGAGCGGACAAAGAACATTCTGTCCGAAACGCAGGGACGCATCAGGATAATCTGCTTTATGGACCGACGTGATCCGATTGCCCGACCGACCGCCCGACTGCTGCGCGGGCTGGCGGCCGCATCGCGCAGTGTGGCCGGAGCCGAGATAGATATTGATTACGTCGATCCACGCTGGGACATGACGCGTGCAGCTCAGCTTGTGGCACGCAACGTACGGGAGAAATCACTGGAGTTTGAATATCAGAGGCGCAGGCTGGTGGTCGCGTTGGATGATGCATCGATCAATGACCGCAGGCGTGGTTTCCGGGCGGAGCAGTTGTGTGCTTCGGCCATTTCACGCCTTGTGCTGCCGCATCGGCAGCTGAAAATCTGTTATTTGCAGGGACATGGCGAGGTTGATTTTGATGATTATGATCAGTTCAGGGGATTTTCAGATATCGCGCATGATTTAAAACGCTACGGTTTTCTATTAGAGAAGCTTTCACTGGCCGGATTGCGTGAGGTGCCCGCTGAATGCGGCGTTCTGGTCATAGCCGGCGCGCGCCGGGAGATGCCGGAGCAGGAGATCAGGCTGATCGGACAATACCTTGACCGGGGCGGCTGTCTGCTTTATCTCGCTACCAGCGGGTCTCGCAGCGGATGTGAACCGTTGTTGGGCAAGTGGGGCATAGATATAACCTCACACGTGGCGGTCAGCGACAGGACGCTGACCGGCAACGACATCGTAATTACCGATTTCGCAGAGCATCCGATCACCCGTAACCTGCGGGGCTCCTCGGTTGTTATGGGTCTGGCCGCCTGCTTGAATGTGCGTAAAACCAGCGAAGCAGAAGACTCCCTCGATTTGAAGCACAGCATGATGATCGCGCAAAGTGATGAGAAGGGCTGGGGCGAGATGTATCCTGAGCTCTTTCCGCGACGCTACGACCCCTCGCTTGATCTGCCCGGTCCGGTCTGTGTGGCTGCAGTTGCGGAACGTGGTGTCGCAGTCTCACGTGATGTCGCCTACAAACCCACGCGCATCTGTGTTTTCGGAGATGTCGATTTTGTCATGAACCGGGCTTTAACCGGACGCGCTAACGCCAACCGCGATCTGTTCATCAATGCAGTCGGGTGGCTGGCGGGCGTTGATGTAGGCAGTGCTTCATCGGTTGGCGGTGATGCCACATTGGCCACCGGTTTCGACCGGCAACGATGGATAGCCGCGATGTTCTGGTCGGTTCTGGCCGTACCTCTGTTCACACTGCTTGTTTTTCGTTTGTTCGCGATGGGTCATGGCGGACGGAAGTAAGGGTGATTTATGGAAAACAGAAGAGTAATTATTTTTTTTATCACCGGCATCATCCTCTGTCTTATCATCCTTCTGGCGGGTCGGGAAAACCGTCGCTTTCTGGTGGCGCCGGATAAAACCTCAACCTATCTGGTCACAGAGGTGCTTGATGATGTCCGGTCGGTGGTTATTGAACACTCGGGGACACGCATCGAGGTTCAGCGCGAGGGCAGTCGCTGGCGAATGACTGCTCCCATAGAGGCGACCGTTGACAACAGCATGATGAAGCGTTTGATCAAAGAATTCGGCAGCGCAACGATCAGCGACGCGCTGGACTTTGATGAAATTGACGGGCGCGGCTTATCGATCAACGATTACGGGCTTCATCCGGCTCGCAGTCGCGTCATATTTAGCCTAGCCAGGCACGAGTTGAGTTTTCTTTTCGGCAAAAAGACAGCGTCGGGCACAAATGTTTATCTGCGCAAGGATAATTTAAACAAGGTCCTGGTGGTATCGCGAACGCTCTATGACGCAATCCCGACGGGCGTGGACGAATTACGTTCACGCCGCCTGATTGAGTGTGACCGGAATCTGGTCAGCACTGTGACCGTCCGGCGTCCGGGTCACCCCTTCATAAAGTTGATCCTGAAAGAGGGCTCTTGGGTCATGGAGGAGCCGGTTTGCGCCAGGGCCTCACAGGAAAAGGTACATGATTTCATTGAAAAGCTCTCCGCCGCGCGTGTCACTGAGTTTATCTGGCCCTCGTTATCCAACGTAATGGATGTCGCTGAATATGAGCTGGCTTTAAAAACTCGCAAAGCTCTTTACGGTCTTGATGACGACACCGGCACCACCATAACCATTCAGACGCTTGACGGCAGTGGTGATGTCGCTCTGGTCATCGGTCGTGGGGTCGGTAACAATGGAGATGCGATCCATGTTCTGCTGGATAACGGGCGCGCCATCGGAAAAATCACCGGCAGCATCGCACATCTGATTGATGTAACTGCGGTCAGTTTCAGAAGTATGCGGATATTTGATGCGCTGCCCGCGCCTGTTAAACGTCTGGATATTGTTGTTGACACCGAGGCCTTCGTACTCAGCCACACCAATCAGCTCTGGCAGATAGATTCCCCTGTTTCAGAACCGGCTGACCAACAGTTTGTACAGCGTACGATCGACACTCTTCTTTCCATGAAGGCGGAGCAGATCAGAAGTCATGCGCATGAAGATGAAGCAAGTGCCCGGAAAGCGGATGCCGGTTACGTCGCGCTTTCTGTGGGGGATCAAACAATTGTCGCTTCAATTAAGAAAACCGACTACCGGGGAGAGCTCTATGAATTTGAGTTTGCCGATAAACCGGAGGTTTATTATGTGGCCGAATCAAATATGCCGCCGGCACTGATCGACAGCGCGGCACTGCTTGATTTCCGAGACAAAACCATACTGGCAATTCCTGAACAGGCTGTTCAGCGCGTGACCCTCAGAAGATTTAACGAAACTTTTTTTACCGCTGAATTTATTGAAGACTCCGGTTCATGGCATCTTGGTGCCGGTGATTTTCAAGGCCGGGTCAATCAGCAGGCATTCAGTCGCCTTCTGGCATTGCTGACTGACCTTAAAGCCGACCGGGTTGTAAAGGTGGGTTTTGAAACCCCTGATCTGGAGTATTACGGCTTCGCGACTCCATGGCTTGAGGTCACTCTGGATTTGAATCTGGATGATGCGATCAGGCGCAGTCTGCTGGTCGGACGTTCAGACGGCAACAATCTACGCTATGTAATGGCACGCGGTGATCAAAGTATATTTCTGGTTGAAGAGCAGAAGCTGGCGCTGTTCACATCCAGTTTGACAGTTCAGGAGGGAGATCAACATGGCGAGGAAGCTGGTAGTTATTGAATTGGCGCTGGTCAGCTGTTCGCTGCTGAAAACACTCAGCGGCAAAGATGGGCAGAGTTCGCATCTGGCGCAGAGCGCCCTGATCTGGCCGCGGGCCGGTATCGCCTCACGGTTCAGTGCTTCGCGCATTGATCTTGACGCCGGAGGATGTGATCTCAGCACCGCCGCCTGGACGCGCAGAATTGTTTTTAAGGAGAGTGTGGAGTCCTTCTTCGGGCTGAAGGTTGACATCACCGAGGCTATAGGCGGCGAGGAGATTGAAGAATTTTTGAGGTTTATGGCTGGCACGGTGATAGGCATCGGCGCTGATGTGGTTGATGATGTAGTTGCAGCCGGCAAGCTTGCGTCGGCACCGCTCGACTATCTCGCCGCTAAACTCAAAAAAATACCTGAACCTGATGTGATTGCATCCGGCAGCATCGATTTAAACTCCGAAGAGATTCCAGCCAATCACGGCAGGCTGCTTAAAGTGGAGCTGTTTTCACCGCACGAATTTGTGAAAACATCGCGCCGGACGGTGAACAGAAAAACGGTAACGCAACGCAGGGTGCTGATGAGTAAAGCAGAACCGAACGGAGAGGTCATTCTGAGCGCGCGACGTATCTGAGACTGAGAAGCGGAGCACTTATTTCAGGCCGGCGACCGCTTCAGCAATGTTCATTGCATGTGCTCTGATTTTACGGTACGCTCTCGCAGTGGGCTCATACCCTGCTTCATCACCGAAAGCCCGAAAAAGATCATGCCGATACCCAGCATGAACATAGAGGAAAATTCAACAAAATGGCAATAAAAGTAGCGCAAGCATCCTGCCTACAAGCTTAAGATGCATAAAGTCGGAGCTTTTGAAAAAAGCCTG
>JAGYOL010000010.1 GCA_018399555.1 Kiritimatiellia bacterium
GCCAGTTGAGCCCTTCGTGAGGCGTTTGGTGCGTTACGATCCAATACATAGTTGGTGCCGGTGCCGGCTTTCTCCACGAACTTGACGCGATAGAGAGGTTCAGCCAATAGCGGATTCGCGGGCATGGGGGCATGGGGGCATGGGGTTCGCGCAGTTTCTCGGGCGTCAGACCGTGCGGCAGTTCGCCGGGATTGCTTGCGGTTCCGGCGTTTTGCGCCGACATATTCCATAGTTGCTTTTTTAGACATCTTACAGTTCATCCGTATGATTTTACTATCGGTGTCCAGTATTTGAAGGATGGGCTAGCTTTTAAGACCTCCAATTTTTTGCTTGGGTGTCCATGACTATGACATACCGCGGGGGTGCTTTTCTTACACGATTATACTTTCACTCAGCTCCGGTTCTCCGTTATCATCCCCTACATGCGGGAGATAGTTTACAACGGCATGATTCTGAAGGAACCCTATTCGGGTGTCGAGGTGACGGTTCATCAACTTGCCAGAGCACTGGCGGAGTTCGGCTCTCTGCCTATGCGCTTCTATCTGCCTGCGGAACATCGTCCGCTATCCGCGTCCGCGCATGTTGAAGTTACGAGGGTATCATCATCGGCCATGACACGTTCAAGGCTACTGCGTATTCTTTGGGAACAGTCTGTTCTGCCCATGCGACTCGCCGCGGAAAAAGCGGCTCTGCTGCATGCACCGGCCTATGTGGCGCCGCTGGCCGCCCCCTGCCCGGTGGTACTGACAGTGCATGATCTGCATGTCATGACCCATCCCCACTTCTGCACACACGCCAATCGCCTGCATTACAATCTGATCATGCCGCAGTCAATCCGTAAAGCCGCCGCGATCATCGCCTTCTCAGCCTATACCGAACGCATTATCCACAAGCATTTTCCCTGTTCCCTCGAAAAAACAACCGTCATCCCCCCCGGCATAGAAACACATTTTAAAAAAATCGAATCATTTGCCGAACACCAACGGGTTCGTCAGACCTATAATCTGCCGCCTTCGTTTTTGCTGTTTGTGGGCGACATGACGGTACGCAAGAATATTCTCGGGCTGATAAGTGCCTTTGCGATTGTGCAGGCGGAACGCCCGGATCTGCACCTGATCCTGGTCGGCGCAATCGATGCGTACGCTCGCGACAAAATCGAAAAAGAGGTTCACAAACTCGCACTCTCCCACAGAGTAAGCTGCACCGGTTATGTGACCAGTGCTGATCTGCCGGTGATCTACTCCATGGCACAGGCCTTTGTTTTTCCATCGCACGACGAGGGCTTCGGTCTGCCGCCGATCGAGGCGATGGCATGCGGCTGCCCGGTGGTCTGCTCAGGCGGAGCGACGGTCGAGGTCTGCGGTGATGCAGCCATGCACTGTGATCCGCTGGACCGCTCATCCATCGCGCATGCAGTCAGTCCCCTGCTGGACAACCCGCATATCCGCAATGAACAGATTGCCGCAGGATATAAAAAGGCGGCAGAATTCTCATGGAAGACCGCCGCCTTAAAAACCGAGGAAATTTACCGCAGAGTGCTCTCAGACGGATGAAGTCGCCAGCCCGAAGCATGCAGTATGCAGCAAAAGCTGATATAACCCTCGTTTATTTCTGATGGACATCGATCTGCGGAAAGGGAATTTCAATACCGGCTGCATCAAGTGCCTCTTTGACCGCCTGATTACAGGCGAAGACCACCTTCCAGTAGTTGGCCGGTGTGGCCCATGGCCGTACAACCAGATCGACCGACGAATCGCCCATGCCGACCACCTCGACAGTAGGCTCCATATCAGCCAGAATTCCGTCAACCGATTTAACCGCGGCCATAATCACCTGCTTGGCCTTGCTGATATCAGAGCCATAGGATATGCCGACACTCAAATCCACACGGCGCTTGTCCATCGATGTGTAATTCGTGATAGCGGAACCCCAGACCAGCTTGTTGGGGACAACCACCTTTTTGTTGTCGGCAGTCGAAAGTGTCGTAGCCATCATATTCAAATCCTGAACACCACCCTCAACACCACCAGCCTGCACATAGTCGCCAACCTTGAAGGGCTCATTGATACCGATCATCATACCGGCCGCCAGGTTGCCGAGCGACTCCTGAAAGGCAAACCCGATAATGAAACCGGTTACACCTAACCCGGCAATCAGCGGCCCGATATCGATGCCCATTCTCTGTGCCACAATCATCAACAGCAGTACCCAGCAACTTTTATTAACCACATTTGCCAGGAATTTTTCCATCAGTGAGTTTATATGCCGATTGGCAACCAGCACCCTTTCAGCCGACTTAGTAATAAAACTGATGATCGCTGAACCAATCACAAGCATTATCACGGCAACCATAACATTGACCGCGAATGCCATGCCGTTCGACGCCAACCACTCCTTGGCTACATCCACCATTTCGTTTCCCTTTGAAAGTTCAGCTGAAATGACATTCGAGGCTCCCGAAGCCAAATTGCCGGACAAATCCTGTTGCGCAAACACATTCATTATTTCTTCCTTGGTTTATAGGGGCTTAACTCTGTTTGGTCACACAAAATGCATCTTCCCCAACAGTAACAGCAATAACAGCTATACAACTAGCCCGGATGATAGCTGATTATAATTCACAAGGCAAGGGTTTAATCAAAGACGTGAATCAAGGCTTACATAAGCGCGATCTTTGGTGATCGACTTGTAGGCCGGGCGTATGATCGGACCGCCATTGACCAGTTCTTCAATGCGATGAGCACACCAGCCGACCACACGCGAGACAGCAAAGAGCGGCGTATAGAGATCGACCGGAATATTGAGCATGTCATACACAAAGCCGGAGTAGAAGTCGACATTCGCACACAGATCACGTTTCTTATCGCGGCTGCGGTTGAATATCTCCGGCCCCAGGCGTTCGATACTTTCGTACAGCTTCAATTCCTCTTCGCGTCCCTTGCTGCGGGCAAGCGTGCGGGCTTTACCGCGCAGCATGTCGGTGCGCGGATCCGACAGGGTGTAAACCGCATGTCCCAAACCGTAGATCAGGCCGGTACCGTCACCGGCCTGGCGGTCAAGAATCTTCTGTAGATAATCGGCGACTTCGCCTTCGTTATCCCAACGGTCAACATTCTCCTTGATCTCACGCATCTGCTCCATCACCCGCAAATTGGCTCCGCCGTGACGCGGTCCCTTGAGCGACAGAGTGGCCGAAGCAATGGAGCCATAGGTGTCGGTACCCGAAGATGTGACCACATGGGTGGTGAAAGCCGAGTTGTTGCCGCCGCCGTGCTCAGCATGCAGCACCAAACACAAATCCAGTATCTCAGCCTCCAGCTTTGAGTAGCTGCCATCCTCGCGGATCAGCATCAGAATATTTTCCGCAGAGCACAATTCCGAATCGGGATTGCGCAGCATCAGACTCTGGTTCATGTGGTAGTGCGCCTTGGCCTGGTAGGCATAGGCGGCATAAACCGGGAACCGTGCGATCAGATCAATACTCTGACAGAATGTTGTTTCCAAATCGACGCGATCCGGTTCGGGATCATAAGTGTAGGCCGTCAGAACGGCGCGGGCAATGCTGTTCATCAGATCACGTCCGGGAGCGCCGATCAGGGCATTCTCCTTGAACCCGTCCGGCAGAATCCTGCGTTCAGCAAGCAGATCACCCCAGCCCTTCAGCTGTTCTCTGTCAGGCAGCTCACCAAACAGCAGCAAATAGGCACACTCCTCAAAACCGAACCGGCTTTCGGTCTGAAACCCCTTAACAAGATCCACAACATCAATACCACGGTAGTACAAAGCACCGGGACAGGCGACCTTTTCGGCCTCGGATAGCACATAACCATGCACACTGCCGATGGTGGTCAGTCCCACAAGCACGCCAGTGCCGTCAGGATTGCGAAGTCCGCGCTTGACATTGAATTTTTCGTAGAGCGACGGGTCAATCCGCCCCCGTTCACGAATCTTGTCAGAGTAGCTCTTAACAAGCTCCATATCGATGGACTTGAGTCCGGGTTGCCGATTCATTATAATTCTCCTCGTTCTTCGGCGTTTCCTGAACAGGGTACACTGCTTCGCCCCGCGTTCGACCAGGATACATTACGGAGCTTTCACACTCCTTTCAAAATAAAATCACCTCTGCTTCAGCATTCAATCCAACCGATTCATACAGAGGGTCAAGCGCAGGTCATTTATGGCTTCAAGCGGACAGACAGAAATTCCGCGACGAAACACCATTTCAGGAAACACCTCTTCTTTGTTAAAGTATATTATATCATGTGGTGCGTACTTAAAATAACAGGATATATCAGGAATAATCAATCTCAGAATCGCCAAACCGGCAATTTTTTCAAACCGGAAATTTAAACCTTTTCTCAAAAGGGAAGGCATTCTCGATGTGCCTGATCTCAGGTTCCGGCCCGTCAGGCCGACCGATCACTTCGATTACATCAAAACGGTAATAAAGATCGGGGAAACGCGCTTTACGCAGATAAGCCGCCGCTGCACGGTTTAAAGAGTGACACTTGGCACCGTCAACCGCGCTGAACGGAGCACCGAAATTTTCATCAGCCCTGGTTTTAACCTCAACAAAGACCAGCGATTCGTCAATTCTCGCAATGATGTCAATTTCATCGCGTCGATCAGGACGCACATTGCATCCGATAATGCGATATCCCCTTTTTTTCAGATATCCGGCGGCCGTCTGCTCTCCCCAAACACCCACTACGGCACTTTCCGGAAGTTGCCTGTCACTCTTCTTCCGTAAAAAATGCGGAATCTTCATAACTCAACCCCCTTCTGAGCCGCCATTCCCAGCTCACACCCGTGTTTCAAATTCTCTATGCAGCTGACGGTATCAGCACGTTCGATCAGCCCTGCAGGAGCATTGCGCCCAGTCAGAATAAAAATTGAACCCTCTGGTGCTTCGTCCAGCAGCCTCAGCAGCGTTGACAAAGAAATCAGGCCCAGCGATAATGCTCCGCAGATTTCATCAAGTACAAACACATCATATCCCACCCCGATCTTGCAACGTACCAACTCCAACGCCTGTTCGGCACATTCAACGTGCCGTTCAAACCGCTTGCCCGAATGCTCGCGCACAAAACCGTCACCAAGAATATGCAGTTCAACTCCCGGCAGCATCCGGAGCGCAACGGCCTCGCCCGTACGGCACTCCGATTTAACAAACTGCACAACGCAGACCCGCATCCCATGTCCCGCCGCACGTAACACCAAACCCAGAGCCGAAGTGGTCTTGCCGCGTCCTTCACCCGTTATGACGATAATCCGCATATTGGTCACTTTCCCTTCAACTTCTGTCAGAGCACAAGACAATGTCTGTGCCGAATAAATCTGATTGATAACTGCGACTTAAAACAACTTCTGATATTATAATCTCAATTTCCGCCGCATAAAACAAGAAATTGAATCATCATTTTTTGTGACAAGAGGATTCTTCCTTTTTATAATCGACCTTTGCTAGAATGCAGACATGAAACGTCAACGTGTCATAGAATTACTAACCTGCACACCCCCGGGCACACAGATCAAAGCCGCAGGATGGGTGCGCACCAGAAGAAGCTCGAAAGGCGGTTTCACCTTCATTGAGCTCAACGACGGCTCATCACTGCATAATGTGCAGGTGATGGCTTTCGACAACCTTCCCAACTATTCCGATGAGATCAACCACCTGTATCCCGGTGCCTCAATCGCTGTCACAGGCCGTCTGGTGGAGTCGGAGGGCAGCGGCCAAAGCGTTGAGATTAAAGCCGACTGCATAAGAGTGCTAGGACATGCCGACCCGCTGAACTACCCCCTTGGCAAACAACGAATCAACTTTGAAACGCTGCGCGAAGTTCCACACCTCAGAGCGCGGACCAACAGCTTCGGTGCCGTTGCACGGGTGCGCAGCCTGCTGGCACATGAGATTCACCGATTCTTTCACGAACGTAAATTTCTGCTGGTCCACACCCCGATTATAACCGGCAACGACTGCGAAGGTGCCGGTGCGATGTTCCAGGTTACAACCCTCGACCCGCTTGCGCCCGCCGCTCCGGACAGCGGCACCAGAAATTACGCCGACGACTTTTTCGGACGCCGTGCCGCATTGACTGTCAGCGGCCAGCTTGAGGGCGAAACTTATGCCTGCGCACTGGGCGATATCTACACATTCGGCCCGACATTCCGCGCTGAAAATTCCAATACCCGCCGCCACCTCTCCGAATTCTGGATGGTGGAACCCGAGATGGCTTTCGCCGATCTGAATGACGATGCCGATCTGGCTCAGGATTTCTTGCGTTATCTTTTCGACGCTGTGTTGCAGCAATGCTCCGCTGATCTGGAATTTTTCGATAAACGCATTGAACCAGGGTTGATCGCAAAGCTTGAGCATCTTGTGGAACAGGAGTTCACCCGTATCACATACAGCGACGCCATTGCCCTGCTGGCCAAATCCGAACGTGATTTCGATTTCCCCGTCTCATGGGGCATGGATCTGCAGTCGGAGCACGAAAGACACCTCACTGAGGAGATTTTCAAGGGGGCTGTGATTGTGACGGACTATCCCGCGCAGATCAAAGCGTTCTACATGCGGCGCAACACGAACGAGCGCACCGTGGCGGCAATGGATGTGCTGCTGCCCAAGGTGGGCGAGATCGTCGGCGGTAGCCAGCGCGAGGAACGCCTCGATTATCTGCTCGAAGCCATGCGGAACAACAACGTTGATCCGGATAACTACACTCAATATCTCGATCTTCGACGGTTTGGCAGTGTGCCGCATGCCGGATTCGGTTTAGGGTTTGAACGATTTGTGCAGTTCTGCACCGGCATGAGCAATATCAGAGATGTCATCCCGTTTCCGCGCACTCCCCGCCGTCTCTAACATTTTGCCGGACCTCTCCGATGTATAACAAACTGCTGGCAGAGAGGCGGCTACGCTGGGTTAGAACGAAAGTAGCATCTGCCAGATGAACATGGCACCGTTGGCATCCACCTGGTGCCACAACCTCTCCGCAAACTCCTCTGAACCCGGCATAGGGCCCTTCAATTCGGCTTTGTACTCATCCCAGCTGAAGCATACACCCGGAGATCGCCCCTGCCGTGCGGAGAGACCAACACGCTCTTCAACATTTTCCGGTGTAACCAAAAGCGGGTCATCCATCAGAACACCGTCCGCATATACTCCAAACTCATGGGCGGCATCAACCATGGCCCGCATGTTTTCAGGCTTGGTGTCATTCTGCATTATCGCGCTGGCATCCAGAATATAACCGCCGTCACGACCTATGTTTTCTATCAGAAACCTGACCTCTTCACGCACCTGCTCCGGCGTTCCCATGGCCATTGTCACATTGCTGAGTCCTCCGCTCAACGCGAATTTATCATGCAGCTTCCGATGAACCAGCTCCGGATCACCACGATCAATGTGATAAATGATACTTCTGTCCGGCAACTCACGAAATGAGTCGAGATGGTAGTCCCAACTGCCCTCGGCATAAAACAGGGTCTGGTGCCCGCCTTTCCACAACTCTTCAATGATGGGCTTCACCGTCGGCCAGTAAATATTGTCGAAGCTCTCCGGACGGACAAACGGCACACAACCACGATGCATCCAGTAACCGACCGGCAGTTGCCGACCTGGATCGGCGGTGGCGTTGGCCACCCAGAAAAGATGCGGCATCAGTGCCTCACAGGCCCGCATCACCTTTTCCGGTTGCTCAATCAAATCCATGGTCAAACCAAGATAACCGCGCATTTTGTCGCCTATAATATCCAGCGGAGCCTTAAATATCCCCGCCATCGCACCAGGCATACCCACCTCCGTACGCAGCCGTGCACACTGCGGACCGAATGCATTGAAATATTGCGACACCGCCATGGCGGCACTGGTCAGCGCAACATTATGATTGAAAGTCACCGGCTCACCGGCAGATTGAATCCGACTTGACGCACGCGGCAGCCAGATTTCATATAAAAAGGCAGTCGGATCATCAATCAGCCGGTCATACTCATCTCCACGCATGAAAGCACGCTCTTCAGGTGGTTCACGATACTGAAAACCGAAGTCCTCCGCCATGTTAATTCCCGGCACCCCGTAATATTTAACCCCGGCTGCATCAGTTATGCCTGTCCACACATATACCATACTCGCCGGAACAGCATCCCAATCGTAATCACGGCAGCACTGCACCATCGCATCAAAGGCAACCTGATAATTCTGCGACAGTTGCTGACATGTGTAACCGGCATGCCTTCCAGTAAACTCAGCGGCAAACGGACGCACAGGCACACGGTCCGGTTTACGATTGTTGAGTGCCGTCACATAACGTCTTAATCTCCGGCAGTAAAGTTTTTCTTTGTCTTCCATCATAAAACGCAGCCCCTTTCCATAATTTGCAGATATTCTCGCAATTTCCGTTATAATAAACAAGAAAGTTAAGCGACCATTTTTGTGAACTTTTGAGTGAAAGAAACTGGATAACAGTTGCTAAAACCTATGCTGATACGATATCATAAAGGCCAGAGCTAAGGAGAGTTTATATGCCGAAAATCTTTCAGACCAGCCTTTTTTCATTGATCTGCACAGCTGTACTGTTAAGCGGATGCGGTCCCAAAGAGCCGCCACCACTTAAATCACCCGCCCAACCTCAGACACCGGATGATGACTATATCGTCGCCATGGTAAACAACACACCCCTCACTTGGAAGGCCATGGAAATGCGCGCCGACGGCTTTCTGAATGATGATGTGAAAAACAACAACCTGATTATACCGGAAAGCAGAATGGAAGAAGCCAAAGAACACTTCCGCAAACGGGCCATCAAAGCTTTCGTCTACAAGAGTGTCATGCTTGCGGAAGCGGCAAAGAATGATGTCGTTATAACTTCTGCAGACCGCGCCCGTGGAATCAAGGCACTTGAGACTTCATTGAAAAAAAGAAATTGGAGCACCGATGACTTTTTTAACAAAGGCCCTATGCCCCCGCAGGTAATGAGCAAAGAGTTTGAAGACGGCATTATCATTGATAAATTTGTGAAATCGCAGGTCGCCGATCAAATCGGGCTTGAAAAGGATGAGGTTGCGAACCTGACAAAAAAACTGCAGGAGTCAAATGCTCGCAAACTGGAACTGATTAAAGATATCCGCACACAAATTAGCGCCGGTGCCAACTTCGCCGAAATGGCGGAACGCTACTCAGAGTGCCCCTCCAGCAAATCCAAGGGAGGCGACCTGGGCGAGTTCGGACGCGGTAAAATGGTCAAGACCGTTGAAAAAGCCGCCTTCTCTCAGAAAATCGGCGAAATCGGCGAAATCGTCACCTCCCCATACGGTTATCATATCATCAAGGTCACCGCACACTCACCAGCTCAGGACGCAACCGATTCCACTCCTGAAATTCCTGAAACAGTCAGAGCTTCCCATATTCTGATAAAAACCGTACCCATTATAAAAAAGAAAATCATCGAAACCCTGCAAAAAGAAAAATACCAGCAGAAATCAAAAGAACTTTACAGAAATCTTTTGAAACAGGCCGATGTTAAATGTTTTCTCTATGATGACATCGAGTTTTAAAAGGTGCACCGGCGGTCGAAGCAATGCACCACACACACTGCACCAAAGCTCTTCCTCTGATTCAACACGCAGGATGTCTGCCACCAGTGGCCATCTTTATTGCTGAAGCCGACGTACATAAATGTAATAAGCACCGCATACCGCTCGTTTACGTTCATCATTGAAGGCGCTCACAATCCGACTCGTCAGCTCCGCGGCGAGATCAACCGTAAAAATTGCAGCAACATCTTTATCACCAACTTCGGTGCTCCACTCTCCCACCCCTTCAATCGATAATGTCGCCGAAACAACTGAACTGAGAGCCTCTCCCGCACCGCTTTTATCCGAAGCCTTGATGGCACTGCCCTCCTCCCTTGGCCAACGCCGCAACTCAAAGCGGTATTTGCCGGGTTTTGCGAACCGCACCGCGCTGGTGCGCGATCCCCCGGCAGCACGCATCACCATCTGCTGGTTCCAGGGAGTCATCGCTTCACCAATCCAATCATGCGAATAAAGCACGTCCTCATCCATCACACCTAATACCACCGGCGGGAAATCTGCCTGCCCCGCGGATATCGTCTCCCACCACTCTTCATAAACCTTCGATAACTCCCTGACAACACGCTCGGCAAGTTCAGCGGATTCCTGCGTTAAATCAACCCTCTGCGCCCGATCGTCAACCGCATCAAAAAGTTCGAATTTTTCTTTCAGATTATTGCGCACAAGCCGCCATTTGTGCCGGATCTCTCCACCCTTCACCTCATCCCACATCACCTGCGCACGTTTCCACTTCTCCAGCCGCGCCCCGCGTTGAGTGTCAACAATCCAGCTGCGGGAAATCGGCTTATAATTATCGCCTGCTAACATTTGGCGCAAACTTGCTCCATGCAGCGGCAACCCTCCGACAGGTTTTTGTAAATTGAACAAATCAATGAAAGTCGGTAGAAAATCGGCGGCGACCGTCAAAGACTCAACATCACGTGCCTGCTCCTGAGTGCCTGCGATCCCGCCGTTCTTCCAGCGCCAGAAACATGGCACCCGATGCCCTCCGTCATAACAGGAACCCTTTTTGCCTCGCAGCCCACCCGTGCGGGGTCCCGCCGTTCCGTTGTCGGTTGTGAAAATCAGCAACACATCATCACGTATGCCCTCCCCTGTCAGAAATTTTTCCAGCCGTCCCATATTCACATCAAGGTTTTCAACCAATCCGTCAAAACCGGGCTTTCCGCCATGCGGCGCGTTAAAGGGGCTGTGCGCAGCATTTGTGGGCAGGTAACAGAAAAAACGTCTGCCATCAGCAAGAGAATCCCGCACAAATTCCATCGCACGGCTGAACCAGTAGTCAGTGCAAAACTCATCAGCCTGTACCAATCTTCCGTTTTCCATGTAAACATCCGGCTCCGCCTTGCCTCCATCAAACTTTTTCACCGAGTAGTAGTCATTACCCCAGTAATCCGGCATCTGCCCCACACCGCCGCCGCCATGGATCACACTGGTTTCAAACCCTCGAAAACGCGGCAGATAAGGATAACCGTCACCTAGATGCCACTTACCGAATATCCCGGTGCTCCAACCGTTCACTTTAAATATATCAGCCATCGTCTGCTCATTTTCAAACAGCAATGACCTTCCCGCAATTGTGTGCTGAACCCCGCCAGCGTTTATGTATCGCCCGGTCATCAGGGAACCGCGTGTCGGTGAACAGGTGGTACCGACATGAAAATCCGTGAACCTCAGACTTTCACCATACAACCTGTCAATATAAGGTGTTTTAAGTCCCGCATCAGGTTCCAGAACATTAATGTCGCCATACCCGATATCATCAACAAGTACCAGAATTACACCTTTTGGCAAGGCTTCACTGTTTATACCTGCCAAAATCATCAAACATGAAAATGCCAATCGCTTCATATTAATACCAACCCCCCCTCTCCATCTCTACAACATACACCTTAACCGAAATGTAACAACTTTATCACAAAATTCCGCTCAGAAAAACTGAATTACCGGATATTATTTTGTGGGCTGTCAATCTGCTTCTGCACTTTTTACACCCCGAATTAAATGCTATAATCAACGTATCTATCAGATAATAAAAGCAGACCGAGGAGGTAGCAAATGCCAACAGATCTCAAAGCCGCCTACAAAACAATCATGGATGATCACTTCACCCCCGCCATGGAAATATCATTTATCGACGGCACCACCCGTCAGACATTGCAATACAAAAAAGTCTCGTGGATCATCGACCATGAGGAAAAAGGCCTGCGTTATGGCGAAAACCCCGGCCAGGAAGCGGCAATGTATAAGCTGGTCAACGGCAATTTGATCCTCGGTGACGTCAAACTCATCGACCCGAACAATCATCTGGCATCAGACCCACTCCTGATTCAAAGTGGCAAACACCCCGGCAAAACCAACATAACCGATGCCGATAACTCTCTCAATATTCTGCGCTACCTGACCGATACACCCTGTGCAGTGATTGTCAAACACAACAATCCATGCGGTGTGGCAAAAGGAGACTCCCTGGCTGAAGCATACTACCGTGCCAACAAGGCCGACCGACTGGCAGCTTTTGGCGGCTGCATCGCTCTCAACCGTGAGGTCGACCTTAATACCGCCCGCCTTATAATTGAAAATTACGCCGAAGTGGTGGTTGCTCCTGAATTCGCCGACGGCGTCATGAAAATCTTTTCAGAAAAAGCTAACCTGCGGGTAATGAAAATCAATAATATGGCCCGCCTTGCCGATTTCGCTATGCAACGTGTTGTTGATTTTAAATCATTGATCGACGGCGGAATCATAACTCAATGGTCTTTTACCCCGCAAGCCCGCACCAAAGAACAACTTCAACCAGCAAGTTGCACTCGCAAAAACGGAACAATACACACAATCAAACGCCTGCCGACCGATGCGGAATACAAAGATTTGATTTTCGGCTGGCTGGTTGAAGCAGGCGTAACCAGCAACTCTGTTATCTACGTCAAAGATGGCATGACCGTCGGCATCGGCACCGGCGAACAGGATCGCGTCGGTGTAGCTGAAATCGCACGCGATAAAGCCTACCGCAAACTGGCCGACTGGATTGCATGGGAAAAATATCAGACCCCCTACAACGCGCTTACCCTTAAATTCGGCGACTCCGCAACCGACAAAATCGCCGCAATCGACCATGAGGTCGCCCTGCAGAAAGGCGGTCTGATCGGTTCATGTATGGTCTCGGATGCATTCTTCCCCTTCCGGGACGGAGCCGAGGTAGGTATCCGAGAAGGCGTTAAAGCTATTGTGCAACCCGGCGGATCAATCCGCGACTGGGATGTAATAGACTGCTGTAACAACGCCGATGTGGCAATGGTTTTCACCGGCCAACGCAGTTTCAAACACTAAATATGAACTCTTTGAACACCACTCACGCCACTTTCGTGAAAATCCCGTCGCATCATCCGACTTCCAGATAAACCTGACACCTTTTAACCTTTTGAAAAAAACGTTGACTACATTCGCCATAATTGTGCTGTGCTGGATAGCAGGCAACCTGATCCATTGGAGCTGGATCAGTTATCGATATAAAATTTGGAACAAAAAAATCACCCGGAACAACAACGGTTTGTTGGAACACGCCAACTCTTTCACCTGCGGCCAAGGTACTACAGCCCTGATATTCATCCACGGCTTCGCCGATCTGCCATACGGATGGAAAAGAATTGCTGAGCGCCTGACAGAATCTCACTCCTTCACATCTTTTGTAATGCGAGTGCCTCCCTGGGGACAAACACTTTCATCCCAGCACCAACTTAAACTGAACGATATCCGTTCCGCAATCGATTCAAAAATTGCCGAAGCCGCACAATCCCACACCGACATCTGGCTAATCGGTCACTCTATGGGTGCCGCCTTTATCATCGATGCCCTGCCACGCAATAATGAAAGTGTAACCGGAATAGTTGCCTTGGCCCCCCTTATCCGAATCTCAAATAAACGTGTTCCTGTCGGAACAGCTGAATTCTGGTACCATCTGGGAACCAAAGTGCTGTGGCTCGCCCGTACCTTTGAATCACCATTTACTGAAAGAATTACGGCCGCAGATGATGCCGACTTCAACTATGCGGTCGATAAATTTATACCCTACAGTGTTTATAACTCCCTCTTCGCCGTCACCGGAAGTAACCGGAATATAACCATACCAAAAAATACGCCGGTCTTCTGCGCTCTCAGTAGCCAAGATAAAGTCATTGATAACAAATATGCTAAATCCTGGTTCGACTCGCTTCAAGGGCCTAAAGAACTTTATCTCGACAATGTTGCGAATCATGCTCTTCACGTCGGAGAAAACTGGCAGGAACTTACCGATAAAATCGCAGTGTTCATCTTGCAGCAAACAAAAACTATTTAGCCGTCGTCAGGAATGGAAATCACTCCGACCTGCAACTCCCTGGCTGCACATAAACCGCCCCACTCACCGTATTTCATTATCTTAGCCCCGCGGTTGCGCTTTTTATCTGTAAAATAAAGCGCGTGCTCGCGAAACATCTTATTTACAAAACCTTTGCTCCCTATAATAAACCCGTCAGAAAAATACCTGACTTTACATCGTAAAATATCAGGCAGCGACAACCGCCCCCCTTTCTCAAGAACCAAATCAACCATGTCTTTGGAAAAACCAGGTCGTGCCATTGCCCCTGTCAAACCATCAAACCGACACTCTCCCCGATAATATATAAATTTCCTGTATCGCATCAGAGCATCCTGTTTGCAAAGGTTAGCATCTTCATTGACAAACAGATGCGAAATACCCTGACCGGCCCTCCCCGCCATCGCCCTCGCCTCACCATACCCCGACCATCGGTAGTCTTCAGGAACACCGACGATTCCGGCTCGAACAGGATTGAGGTCAATGTAGGCCGCAATTACAAGCTGAGCATGCTGATTTTCCTCAACCAGCACACTTTTGTATCTCTCTTCCCAAAGCGTACCACGTCTCGCATGGACGGAATTGTAGAAAATTGAAAACCTTTGCTTAAAGGTCTTCATAAATTCGGAAAGATCATACATCCTTACGCGGAAATTATTGATCTGCTCCTGTACCAGATACTCCTGCCCCTGTTCTTCCCAACGTCTAAATTGCTCTTCAATCCCGGAAAACTTCTTTTTACCGTATAATACCCTCGCCCTTGATATCACCTCAGTATCCGAAACCTCATTTTTTAAAGGCACGTGCAGTAACAGATGGAAATGATTGTCCATTATAGCGTAAGTTCTTACCTCACAACCAGTAAAAACCTCTAACCTTCTCATAAGATGCCGCAGATATTCCTTTTCCCTCTCTCCAATCAACAACTGCCGGTCTACTATCCGACTCATAACATGATACGTCGCTGCTGTGTCCAGCTTTAACCTCGCCTTGCGCATATGCACCACCCTTTTCCTTTCTTTAAAACACAACCATAATAACACAAAAACACCAATTGTCAACAACTAAGTGCCTGTCCCTTTATCTTTTACGAACGATAAAGTGCCTGTCCCTTTATGATAGTGTTTTTTCAGGAGAGGGCGGTCACGATAACACTTTCGGGATCGATCCATAATTCGACATGCGAGTTGATGCGGTATGAGCCTTTTCGCGGGTTCAGTTCAAATGCCTTGAGTTCGAACTCTGCGCTGTTAGCGGAATTTAGTTGGATGAGATGCTGAGCAATTTCACCTAGATAGATACACTCCTTGAATGTCCCGCTAAAGCGGTTGGGGCAACCTTCACCGGCGTGGTCGAACCTGATCGACTCCGGGCGCAGACAGACCGCAACAGGATCCCCGGCTTTTAAGTCGGTGCAAACCGCTCTGGAAACAAGAGTTCCCAGCGAAGTTGTCAGGATCACACTGTCGTTGTCAAAGTCTGAGACGTGTCCTGTTATAAAGTTACCTTCGCCGATGAAACCGGCGGTAAAGCGGTTGACCGGATAACGGTATATCTGTTCCGGTGTTCCGATCTGCTCAATCATGCCAGCATGCATAACCGCCATGCGGTCGGCGATCGAGAGTGCCTCTTTCTGATCGTGGGTAACATATATCGCTGTCAGACCGAGTTCTTTACAGATACGACGTATCTCCATGCGCATTTCGATACGCAACCCGGCATCCAGATTGGAAAGCGGCTCATCAAGCAACAGGCACTTGGGCTCAACTACCAGTGCACGTGCCAGCGCAACGCGTTGCTGCTGGCCTCCGGAGAGCTCATTCGGCTTCACATCGGCACGATTATTCAGATGCACCAGTTCCAGGGCGCGCTTAACTCTTGCTGATCTTTCCGGCTTGGAAACTTGACGCATTTCAAGTCCGAAAGCCACATTCTGCGCCAGTGTCATATGGGGCCAGAGAGCGTAACTCTGGAAGACCATGCCGGTATCGCGTTTGTGCGGCGGAACAGATGTGACATCGTGGCCACCGATGCAAATGCGGCCGGAATCCGGATTGTTGAAACCAGCAATACAACGCAACAAGGTTGTTTTGCCACACCCGCTGGGTCCCAGCAGAAAGAAAAGTTCGCCGGGTTCAATCACCGCATTGAGGTTATACAATGCGGTAAAAGTGCCGAATTTTTTGGTCAGTTTCTGTACTTCAACTCTGACGGGCATATTCACTCCATGCTGCGGTCAATCAGAAATCAAATCCCAGTTGGCCTGAAACCACAACTTTGCGTCCATTAGGCAATGCCTTATCGCTTGTGTCGTAGATCACAAATTTCACCGAGGGGAAATGCCGGCTTAGTTCACGGCGGATATACTCTTCAACAGCCCGGACATTAGCGGCGTCATCATCCGAAAAACCGACACTGATCGAACGGTGACCTAATCCCTTGTCGCTGAGCGACATCAAGCGGATAATGTGTTCGACAAAATCGCGGATAGCGAACTGTTTGGATTGTTCCTGTCTCTCTTTCTCTTCATCGCCGACCACTGAGTTCAGCCATTTTTTGAAACGCGGATTTGTGACTGCGTGGTAGCGATTCAAAGAGAGGTAATACTCCAGCTCATCCACGTCGCTTCCAAACTCGGACAAATTATCGAAAGCGGCCCGGTAGCCGCGCAAATTTGCCAGCATTGTTTCGTTTTCAGCGGGCGTAAGTGCCATATCGATAAACATTTGCACTGCTTGTCGGATAGTTGCGGACTCGTGTCCACGTGCGGTCACAATCGCAAACAAACGTCCTTCGACAAGCGTTTCCTTGAGGCTCATAAAAGAAGGTCCCGGCTTTTCCGCACCACTTAGCACACGGGTGAGTGCGGCGCGTGTATCTTTGAGAAAACCGCTCTCCTTTTCATTCTTGTAATCCTGAAAATCGCGAAATGCCAAGTCCCAGCTACCTTGAGGCGGACGGTAATTTTTGGTGTCGTTGCGAATGAGAGAGAACAGGGCCGTAGAAACGGTTTGTTCCACCCATTGTCCGTTCTGTGTTTTTTTTTCGAGATAGATTTTAGTCGGCATATGCAGGATATTGTCATCCCAGTCGAAAATATAATATTTGAAATCGCGATCCGCGACACGTCGATTGATCTTTTTGTATTTGGCTTTCATTGGCGGTTATAAGCGCAATCTTTTGCTACGGAATTCCAAAGCGTGTTTATTGCGTTTTGTTCTATTTCTGTTCACGGAGAATCGGAGCAGAGACGACTTGGAAGAGGACCCAGTCGTCGAACTTTCTTGCATAAAGCAATCTTTCGCAGCCATATTTGTAAATCCCGGGATATGCCGCAAAGACATACTCCATCGCGGTAAAGCCTTCCGGTTTAGGTACCAGCACATACAAATCCTGGCCAAAGTAGTCTCGGCGCAGGGTATTCACATGAAAGTGCAGAGTCGGGGCAAGGAGCTCACCATTATAATCCTGCAAGAGCGACAAGCCGGTATATCCGGGTATAAAAACTCTTCCATAGGCAGTCTGTCCGGCGACAAACTGTTCGATTTCGTGACGCAGAGTCTTTCTTTCATCGGCAGAGAGGACCTTGGGTGCTGTCAGCCGCACCACCGTGCCGGCGAACCCGATTGCGACGGCTACGGAGAGAGCTGTACTGATTACAATCAGTGCCCGGTTGTTAAAAAACCTGACAAAAAATATCAGTAGCAGCAGCATCATGGAAAGCAGCATCTCGGATGCGCACCAGTGAAACCCGCAGATGATCAGTCCGTAAAGATAGACAGCGGCGGCAATCACAATCAACAGCGAGAATAGACGATTGCCCAGCGGCGATGCAACTTCATCAACACTGTTACGGGCGAATATGATGCCCATCACAAGGTAGCCGATTATAATAATTGACGGGACACCAAGCACCGCCAGCATCGAAGACTCGGTGCCGCGCAAGCTGTGGGCAAGCGAACTGAGAAAGAAGAGGGGCTCGCCCATGATCAGCCAGTTCAGCAGTATCCAGGTGCCGAAGGTATAAATCCAGGGGAGCCAGCCGACCAGCGCAGTTGAAGTTGTGCGGGCGAAACGCTCGCCGGGGCGGTGCCAGAACCAGATAAAGGGGATAGCCAGAGCCAGCCAGATTGCGAGGGTGAAGAAATGGATGCCGCTGACTGCCAGCATCCCAACGCCGGCACCGGTCATGACAACATCGCGCAGACGCATTCGGGCCGACCAGTCGAGCAAAGAGCCGAAAGCGATTGCAAAGAAAGCAACCGGCAGAACTGTACCGATGGTGAGAACCGACGCCGGGATAATACTCAGTGAGATAATTGTAATGCCGGCTTGTGCCGCAATTATATGTGTAAAGGCGTGCGCACTGCTTTTAAGTGCCTCTCTCACACTCCATAGCATCAGAGCGTAGGCCAGGAAGAAGGCCGCATAACCGGCTGCAACAGGTGGCAGCATCCATGCTACCGGCAGATAAAAAAGTGTTGCCAGGGGGCCGTTCCAACATGAGCCGGCCAGTGCCTGACGTCCTTCGGTGGTTCCTCTGACCAGTTCTTTACAGACACCGGAGAGGCGACCGGCCGGCTCCCAGCCTTCATTCATTGAGGCTGTGACAATCACAACTGCAAGCGAGAGTGTCAGCGGCAGAACCGCGCCGGTTATTAATCGTATCCAACGATATTCTTTCCGGGAATTATTCATCTGAAATCCTCACAACCAGAATTCAATTTGCTAATTTTATCCGTTCCGTTCAGCACAATAGCGGCTGATTTTAATCATGATTATCTGCTTCCGTAATTCAGCAGGCTCGGCTTTTTTTTGTAAGTCCATGCTGAGTTTTTTCCCACACAAATGGATCACGGAAAAACTGAAAGAAAGCGCGCCAGCCGCTGATGCTCATCAAAACCCAGTAAAGAGGCGTAAGCAAGGCATACCACAGCAGTGAATCGCGTTCCCTTTTATAACAACCCAGCAGCGTGACATAGACAAACACAAAATTGCCTGCGAAAAGGCAGAAAGCTCCTGCGGCGAAAATCGGTCCGGGGAAAAGCATCGCCACGCCGGATGGTCTGAACACGAACCAGATCAAAGCCATCAGCCAGAAGATCGGGTTAACCAGCACTGAAAAGGTCACGCCACCGATCAGCAGGTGGTAGTGTAGATAGTTAAGCCAGCCGATCTCTTGGAGCAACTGTATCGGTCGGCGCATATGCACAAACCAAGTTTGGATATAGCCTTTCTGCCAACGGGTTCGCTGTTTTATCCAGGACGGCAGGTGGCTGCAGGCCTCCTCCCAGGTGGTGGTTGTCAACATCCGTGTGGAATAGCCGGCTCTGACCAGGCGCACTCCCAAATCGCAGTCCTCAGTCACGTTATAAGCATCCCATCCCATCAACTCCTGCAGCACTGCGGTCTTGAAATGGTTGGAAGTACCTCCCAGGGGAATCACAGCATTCAGTGCCGCCAGACCGGGAAGTTGCAGATCAAACCAGGTGGAGTATTCAGCGGTGAACCAGCGCGTCAGAATATTCTGATACGGATTGTAATAATTCAGGCGTGATTGGATGCAGGCCACTTTCTCTTCCGACTGCTCGAAAGCCATAACCGCTTTTTTAAGCTGATCGGGCTCCGGCATATCTTCGGCATCATAGATAACAAGGTATTTACCTCTGGCTATGTTCAAGCCGATATTGCAGGCTTTTGGTTTAGTGCGCGGAAAAGATTCGGGAATTTCGACTATTCTGAAGCCCTGTGGCATTTGCATGGCACGCGCCGCATTGAGAGTCTGACGGTCATCTTCTTCCAGCAGAAACTGTACGTCTTTTTTATCGGCGGGATAATCCATGTCGGTCATAGCTTTGACCATCTGCGGCAGAACCTCCGGCTCTTTATACATCGGTATGAGTACTGTATAGACTGGCCAGTCGCGCGGTTCCTGTGAAAATATTTCCTCTGCCGTAAAATTCATAGATGCATTAGGTGAGATCGATGCCCGGATGACTATGAATTTATAGAGGGTCAGAATCATGTAAAAGAGAGTGCAGCATGCGATCAGAAAACGCGCTGTACCCAGTGGTGCTATCAGAACCGCTACAGCCAGTAGCAGAAACAACGCAAGCACGCTCTTTTTCTGCATCGGAGTTATCGGCACAGAGGCACTCCACTCCGGATGCTTCGTTGCGAGCTCCAACGGATCAATCGCCGCAATTTGCGCGCGTGCATCCCCCCCAGGATTTTTGTTATCGCACATTCAGTTTAATCTCCGTTTTTGTAAATTTGTGCAAGTTTAGCACAAAAAAATTTCAAAGACAAACATCAGAAACAGAGGTTTTTTGCCTGTTGCTCATGGTGGTTTATTTTTGGTACACTGGGTGTGGTTTATACGGACAACAAATAATTATCACAGGGAGTTTTCGGCATGGGCATCAAATTACTAACAGTGACAGGCGTGTTGTTTTGCGCAGTATTTTCGAATGCCGCACCTATACCGCAGTTTAAAATAAACAGGATCGGCAATTTCCGTTCCGAAGCCTGTAGCGTGGCGGATTTCAATGGTGATGGCAAGCTGGATATTTCGGCCAGTCCCTACATCTACTACGCGCCGGACTGGCAAGCTGTGAAGTTCAGGGAGATCGGAGGGAATGTGGATGAAAAGGGCAGTGGTTATCTCGATAACTTCTTTGATCTGGCAATCGATATCAACGGTGACGGTCGGCCTGATCTGCTCTGCGGCTCATGGTTTGACCAACAATCTCAGTGGTATGAGAATCCCGGAGTGCCGGACGCACCTTGGCGTGAACACCTGGTTGAGAAACTGGGCAATCACGAGACCGGTGTGCTGGAGGATGTTGACGGTGACGGACGGGCGCTGGAATTTGTACCACACACACACATCACCTGCTGGTATGAAGTCGGCAGGGATGCTGTCGGAGAGCCCGTTTTAGTACGCCACACGATTTCCGAGGAACGAAATGTGCTCGGCGTGGGGGTTGGTGATATCAATGGAGACGGACGGCCGGACATCATCCGCCCCGACGTATGGTTTGAAGCACCGGAGGACATCCGTAATCAGGCATGGAAAAAGCATCCGCTCGAACTTGCAAGAATCAACGGCAAGGTGCAGCACACCTCCAACATGCACATTCTGGATGTCAATCAGGATGGGCTCAACGATATTATCGCCTCAATCGCCCACAAACACGGAATCCACTGGTACGAGCAATGCAGAAGCGATACGGGCGTGATAAGCTGGAAGCAGCATGTAATTGACGACACCTGGACGCAGGCTCATTATTTGGCTCTTGCTGATTTAAACAACGACGGATTCAAGGAGCTGATAACCGGCAAACGCTACAAAGCCCATAACGGCAAAGACCCTGACAGTGACGGAGCCATGTGTATACGTTGCTACACCTTCAAACCTGGTGCCAATCCTGTTTTCAAGCGTCATGACATCATCTATGACGCGGGGGTAAGTGCCGGACTGAATATTGTGGCGGCAGACATGGATGGTGACGGTGATCTTGATCTGGTGACCACTGGAAAATTCGGTGGACCGATAATTCTGGAGAATCTGTTGAAGTAGGTAGAGTTGTGGAAGTTGGGCAGCACGGGCGTTGCCCGTGCCGGCTGCGTTATGGGCCTGACAGGCCGTATAGGCCCTATGGGAATGCGCTTCGCAGAGGCATTGCGCAGCACACCGTAGGACTCATCCGGCCCATATCCGGCCCGTCAGCGTTCCGGCTTCTGCCAGGGAACTGCTCCTGCCCGCTGGATATGACGGCGCATTCTGCCGAGCAGCTCATTGAGTTTTTTTCTGTTTTTGTCGGCTCGATTGTCCGATTCATAAGGGTCTTCCTGCAGGTTGTAGAGTTCCAGAGCGGAAAAGGGATCGTTCTGCATCAGTTTCCATCCGTCGAAGATCAGTGCCTGGTATGACTTGCCGGCATAGCGGTTGCCGCCCTCGCGACGGACGAAGTACAATTCGCGCTTCTCCGGCATATGTCCGTTGGCAAACAGAGGCATCAGGCTAACGGCATCTATTCCACTCGGCACACTGCCGCCGGCAGCTTCGATGCAGGTGGGGAAGAGGTCGAAATTCAGGCCGTTGTAATCGCACTGTGATCCCGGTTTTATTACACCCGGCCAGCGCATCAGAAAGGGAACTCTGATGCCACCGTCGTAATGACTTTGTTTACCGTCGCGCCAGGGATCATTGTTCTGCGCATGCGGCAGAGATCCACCGTTATCTGCAGCGAAGGCAACGAGCGTGTTTTCAATCAGCCCCGTAGCATCCAGAGTTTTGAGCACTGCACCGATATTATGATCGAGGTGTTCAACAAAGGCCACATTCAGCAAACGTTTTCTGTCTATATTTTTTTCGCGCTGACTGACTTTATCGATCCATTCCTGCGGAGGCTGGATAGGAAAATGAGGCGCATTGTATGCAAGATACAGGAAAAAAGGTTCTTTTTCATTTTTGCGTCGCTGCAGATAATCGATACTCCACTGCGTAAAAATTTCGGTGGCGTGTCCTTCAGGATCGATCTCCGTCTCATTCAGGCGCATATAATTGAAGCCTTCGCGGAGATGAGTGACATAATCGTCCATCATGTCGCCCAGAAACCCGTGAAAGAGGTCGAAGCCCCGCTCGGTGGGGGTATTGGGTGATTCCAATCCAAGATGCCACTTGCCGATGACAGCGGTGTGGTAGCCGCATTGATTCAGCTCGTCGGCCAGGGTCGGCACGGAGGTATCTAAAAAGCCCCAGCTATTCTCAGCTCTAGTGCGTATCACACCCGGCACGCCTACGCGGTCGGGGTAACAGCCGGTCAGAAGTGCCGCTCGTGAGGGGGAGCAAACGGTGCAGTTGGCGCGCATATTGCGAAAAAGCATTCCCTCCTGCGCGATACGGTCGATATTGGGTGTTTTCACATCTGCATGACGATATGCGGAAACGTCGCCGATCCCCTGGTCATCGGTATAGATGATCAGGATATTCGGTTTCGGCGCGGCCAGAGCATGTATTGTGAGAGCCATCAAGCTGAAAAACAGCAGTTTCATAATTATCTCCATAGTATTCGCCGCAGGTGACACTTGAACATATCTGCGGACAACAGTTACGAGCTGTTCCGGTTCCAGAACAACTGGATTGATCCGGTCTAATGGTTATTCTTCTCTGACGAGGAAAAGACCATCCAAGGGTTGCAGAGTCACATTTTTACCAACAGATTCTCCAGTGTTAACGTTTTGATCCTGAAGTTCGGTGGCCGTGATTCTGCGCAGTTTCATGCCGGGGGCAATTTCATTCAAATCGAATGTACACGGTTTATGACCGGGATTGCCGAGAACGACACCGTTTTTAAAAACACGGGCACGCATATCCGGCGAGGCATGCGCCGAAAGAGTGTGCAGCAGCACCGGTGCGGAGCCTTCAATGCTGAACACCAGGTCAACCGTCGGAGAACGGACATCCCGGTAGTAGAAGGAAGCGTCAAAAGGCTCGGATCCAAGCCAGGTCATATAACTTTTAGCCGGAGTTATCTGTTCTTCGGCGACACCACGGCGCACCAGCATAAGATCGCCCCAATAGCCCTGGTCCGTCGTGGTGTTGTTATGTGGACCGCAGTCGGAAACAAATTTAAGCTGCACTTTTCTACCGGCCCATCTGGCCAGTGAAACCGAGCAGGGCAACCACTCATGAGCTTTGGTGTTTTTCTCAAATATTTTTGTGAAGGTTCCGGGGCTGTCATTGCTGAACTCGGCAATCAAGACGCTGAACCAGACGCCGTCAGACTTCCGCGGTGCTTTTTCTCCCATCGCCAGTGCGAACTTCAGATCGTAAGCGTGTGCTGGCAGGTTGACCTCACGTGTCCAAAAAACGTAGCCCTTCCCGGTTTTAAACGGCGGATGGACTGCGTAGGCATTTCTGGAGTGCACGCCGACATTCGTAGCTCTCTGATAGCGAACCTTGGCACCGCTCTCACTATCCAGCGGTTTTTCGTTTTCACCTCTAAGGCACTCGCCGATCAACTCATCGCTGATTGTTTCATCCATCAGGCTGATACTGCCGCCCTCAACTGAAACGCTGGCGTAGCGCGGCATCCCTGCTGGATAATTCGACCGCGGGTAAGCGCTCAGCGCGGCAAAAACCGTTAGGTCGCAGCCTGTCGCGGGGATGTCCTGCAACCTGAAGATCAAATCATTGCAATCCGGATTCGCCGGTGCAACCAGCAATCCTCTGCGGGTGGCGGTAACGATGACATCTCCGATTAACTTTCCAGAGATGTCGATACCGTTCAGCAGATCGGGACTGCGGGCAGCCAGCGCGACAGTATCGTCCTGCGGGGCTCCCAGCCAGCCGAGTCGGTTATCCGCTCCACAGTTAAGCTCATCCCAGATGCCTGTTCCGCGATCACGTTTCTGAGGAGGGGCAAAAGCGAACGTCACTACGGAATCGGTGAACTGTGCGCCGGCCAGGGCGAGTCGATGACGGCTGAAGGGCACCTGAGGATGTTTATGGATGCCCGGACGTCCCGGGACCGGCTCGATCCATTTGTGGTTGATGTAACTGAATGCGGGCTTAAACGAGTTGTGATACCAGAAGTTATGGCGATTGATTCCGCCCGACCAATCATCGAACTCCCAGTCCCGCAGATTGGGCCAGCCCTCGCTTTCAATACCATTCAAGCTGTTGTTGGCGCGGTGTGAGCGGATACCGCCCGGCCCCAATGCACCGTCGCCTTGAATGATCGTATCCCGGCCCAGCCGTTCACGCAGTTGTGCGGCAAAATTGTACACACCGACACCGTAGGCATTAACTCCGTTGTTGATGCCATTATCTTCAGTTCCGTCGCCGTTGGTGTCGCCGTGGGTCACATGATGCAGCACATCAAATTCCAGTCCATCAAAGGCGGCCAGCTTACCGCCCTCGCCGAACCAAGCCGCAAGATCATCAACCAGACGGTCGGCGCAACTGCGCCCATCGGCGTCAAGCGGACAATGTGTCGCAAAATTGTAGAACCACATAATGTTGTTTTTTTGACCCCAAGGACCTTCAACCTCGTGTGCAGCCGCACGTGATCTTCCCGCTTTGAAGGGAAGTGGTTCGGTGCCGTAGCAGCCGCGTTCAACTGTAATTGTGCTATTTTTTCTGTCAACCGCCAGCAACCGTACCTGTTCACAGTAGTGCCAGTCGTGTCTGCCATCCGCAGTTATGCCGAAGAGAGCAATGTCGTCACTGGAAGTTCTGTAGCGTCCGCCGCCGACTTTGAAGTCGCTGACGTCATCGACTTTGACAACACTCTCTCCGCTCTGCGCCGGCAGATCGGCGGTAATACTGACGGCCCGGCGATAAATCCAGTGGCCGGCGAAATACTGCTCCGTACCATGCCGCGGATCGCGTGCGTTGCCGTTGAAGTGCAGCAGTACCACCTGTTCAGGATGGGCTGTTTTAAAGCGGGTGAACCACTCGGGATTCCTGGCTTCCCGTCCCAGCACCTCTTCATCAAGACACTTACCCATAATACCCATCAGACGACTATAACGGGCATCCCACTCCTGCCAGTCGGCATTCTTGCGAGAAGGCCATCCCTCACATCCGCGGAAAAAGAAAGCTTTAGGATAAAAATCTTCGCGCATAACCTGCAGTGAATCCAGCCGACTGCTGGTGCAACCGCACCACGCAGCTAGGGATGACAGCACAATTAAGAGTTTAATGTTCATCGCAGATATCTTTCTATTATGTTTAAAGGCTCAGCGGTACCGCAGATGCCGAACGCATGTCGGGGAAATTTGTCCACTGTGGCTTTACGTTTTTCTCAAACATCTACTTACGCAACTGTGAAAAACGGGCGCATGGCGTCAGGGGGCCCACCAGGGGGCGGGCGTATGAAATAAATGCATCGGTCACATGGTTGCCTTCACGGTTAATGAACTCGTCAGGCATGTGGCGGGTTTCGCGCGCGACATCGTGCAGGGCCACCGGCACAAACTTCACCGCGTATTTCTTTGTCGGTTTACGTTTGATTGCGATGGAACCACTGCTAAGGCCATCCACAACAGCGGCCGTTACTGCATTTGCACCGACTGCGCGTGCTTCGCTGGCATCGCTTTCGGAGACGATACCGGGAAAGGAGCGTTGCAGATAGCCGAATGTATCGGCGCGTACACGTCCGATTCCGGCTTTTCCCTTCAGCGTACCGGCCAACAGATCACCGAGTGCGCCGGTGCCACTCAACTGCACGTTGCCGTGTGAATCGACCTCTCGCGTATACTTAGCGATAATCGGAACTCCTCTGCGGTCGGCAATTCCCTCTGAAACTGCAATCACACAGCGTCCATAGAGTTTCATCACGCTCTTGACATCCTTAACAAACCGGGTGATGCTGAAAGGACGTTCCGGCAGATAAATCAAGTGCGGCCCGTCATCCTCATCGTTCTTTGCCAGGGCAGCGGCAGCGGTCAGAAATCCGGCGTTGCGTCCCATAATCACATCAATTTTCACGCCGCCCAGCGCGCGGTTGTCCAGATCATCACCTTGGATAGCCGATGCCACAAATTTAGCGGCGCTGCCGTAGCCGGGGGTGTGGTCATTTGCGCGCAGGTCATTATCGATGGTTTTGGGAATATGAAAGCAATGGATATCATACTGCGCTTTGATCGCCTCCTCATTGATGATATGAACGGTTTCAGCCGAATCGTTGCCGCCGATATAGAAGAAGTAGACAACCTCCAATTTGCGCAACACCTGAAATATCGCCGCACAATCTTCGGTTGTCGGCTTACGGCGAACTGATCCGAGTGCTGATGACGGTGTAGTCGCCACCTTCTCAATCGTCGCCCGGGTCTCTTTGCGCAAATCAATAAAATCTTCATCTAGAATTCCCTGAATTCCATGTAAGGCCCCATAAATTTTACCAACCTGCCGCAGCTCACGCGCTTTGAGAACCGCTCCGGCCAGACTTTGATTGATAACCATCGACGGCCCGCCGCTCTGCGCTATCAGCATATTGCCTTTTTTCATCATCCATCTCCTTGGTGCTTTGGTAAAAATTCCGTGAACAACGTATCGCCATTTCACTAATGGTTCTTTTATGTTATCATAGTGCCATGACAGAAGGCAAACAAGCGTTTCATTTTGATCCGGGCAATCAGCGGCAGATCGCCGCCATTTACCGCTCGACCAGTGCGGAAGAGCGCAGCATGCAGACTCTGCCGCACAGAGGGCGTCCCAGACTCTCAGAATCCGACCATCAACACAACCTCAATGTACGCAGACTTTTCAACAACATTATTCCAGGGTTACCGATTGATGCCGATCCGCCTGAACTGCACCGGGAACCGGATGTAATTGAGAGTGCGGTCGCCGCTGTAATGAAATCGCTTAGAATTGATACTCATGAGTGGATCGATGATCTGAGAACGGCCTGGTCCGAGCTTCTGCCGGATGAAATCGCATCGAGAACCAGACCGATTAAACTTGAAAATCATGTTCTGTTTGTGGGGGTCGGTTCATCGATCGCCATGTTTGAACTGCGGCGCACCCGCTTGAAAGAGATTGAAGAAGCGGTGCAGCGTTTCGCACCTGAAAAAAAAATACGGCACGTTAAGCTGATGACAGACTATACGAAACTTTAAACAGGTAAGTTAAGGAGACAAATCGATGCAGGAAAGAACACGCGAACTCAACAAATGGCTATCCGCGCAGAAATGTCAGGCGACGGTCGAGGCCCTCAAACGCAACAACTTCAAGGCGTCGTATTTGGCTACCGGCGCAGAAGCTGCAGAGTATATTCTACGCGAGGCCGCCGATGCGCAGAGTATCGGTTTCGGAGGATCACTCTCCGTTGCCGACCTTAAACTGACTCAGCCGTTGCTCGATGCCGGCAAGGAGCTGCTCAATCATGGGGTGGCCGGACTCACGCCCGAACAGAAAAAAACAGTAATGCGGCGTCAGCAGAGCTGCGATCTTTTTCTCACCGGGACCAACGCCGTGACCACCGGCGGCTCATTGGTTAATATTGACGGTGTGGGTAATCGTGTATCGGCCATGATCTACGGTCCTGAAAAGATTATTGTTTTAGCTGGACGCAACAAGGTAGTTGAGGGTGATATTGGCGAGGCACTTCAACGCATCCACAACGAATCGGCACCGCCCAATGCCAGACGCCTCGACAAAAAGACTCCCTGTGCTCAAAGCGGCTTCTGCTGCGATTGTGACTCGCCGGAGCGCATCTGCCGTGTAATAACCGTAATCGAGCGGAAGCCTTCAGCCAGCGATATTCATGTACTGGTTGTGAATGAAGATATGGGGTTATGAGTATAATCGGCGGGCGGGGACACCCGCTCTGTCGCTGATCTCTGCGACGGAGCCGTGCGTGGCCGATGACCTCACAACGGCCAAAGACGGCGAGCACGCGCGCCCGGTCACGCTCTGATGCCGAGTTCCGTCTCCAGCCGCTGGTCTCGGTCATACGTCAGCAACGCATCAAACAGTGGCTGGAGCTCTCCCTCAACAATACGGTCGAGCGAGTAGAGGGTCAGATTAACGCGATGATCGGTCATACGATTTTGCGGAAAGTTATAGGTGCGGATGCGTTGACTGCGGTCACCGGAGCCACGCAGATCAAGCCTGGTCTTACCCAGCCGGGCTTCTTCCTCCATGCGTTGTTTGTCAAGTATGCGCGAGCGCAACACACTCAATGCCTTCTCCTTGTTACGGTGTTGCGAACGTTCGTCCTGACACTGCGCCACCAGACCGGTCGGCAGATGGGTGATACGGATGGCGGAGTAGGTTGTATTGACTCCCTGTCCGCCGTGACCGCTGGCGCAGAAGATATCGATCCGCAGATCGCTATCCGGTATATGCAGTTCATCTTCTTCATCCGCCTCCGGAAATACAATGACCGTTGCGGCGGAGGTGTGGATACGCCCCTGGGTCTCGGTTTCGGGGATACGCTGAACACGATGGCCGCCGCTTTCATATTTAAAGGCGCGATAGGCCAGCTCGCCGATCACAGTGAAAACAATCTCTTTATATCCGCCGAGCTCAGTGGGACTGGCATCTATCACCGAAATTTTCCAACCCACACTCTCGCAATATCTGGAATACATCCGGAAAAGCACAGCGGCAAAAAGCGCGGCCTCGTCCCCGCCGGTACCGGCCCTGATCTCCACGACCGCGTTTCGAAAGTCCGCCGGTTCTTCCGGTAGCAAGCCGGCAAGAACGCTCTTCTCTAAAGCGGGCAACTGTTCCTCTGCAAGGCTGATTTCATCGAGAGCCATTTCCGTCAATTCAGGATCACTTCCGGGATCCTGAGCCATGGCGCGGTTTTCCTCCAGCTGGGACAACAGGTTGAAATACCGGTGAGCAATTCCTTCAAGTTTTTTAAGGGTGGCGTGTTCGCGCGCCTTTTTGCGATAGAGCGACGGATTTCCTATAACCGCTGGGTCGGAAAGGGCATTTTCCGCATCCTGGATGCGATTGAGAAACTGTTCTATCTGAGCTTTATCGATCATAAACCGAAACAAAAAACAGGCCGGCAAACGCAAAAACACGCGTCACCCGACCTGATTGCGGAAACAAATCCAGGCACAACGCAGCAGATGCGCAGGCGGTTTTATTTCTTGATGCTGTAACGTTTCATGAAGCGATCAACACGGCCCTCGGTATCGATCATTGTCTTCTGACCGGTAAAATACGGATGGCAGGCGGAGCAGGTGTTGACACTCATCTCTTTTTTAGTTGAGCGAGTGCTGATCACATTTCCGCAGGCACATGTGATTGTGGCTTCATCGTAGTTAGGATGAATATCTTTCTTCATAATATCAAAAAGCCTTTCCTTAGCGGGTTGCTTAGGATAAAACAGAATGACTTTGGATTGCAAGTGCAAAAAGAGTAAAATCTGAAATCTGCCGACAATGGCAGGCTTAGATGCGCGAAATCATGCCTTCAAACCCGGACAACAGCCCGGTCAGCCGTGAGCTGTCCGAGCTTTCCCCTCTGGATTGAATCTGCCGACGGCAACGTCGCTGTGAACAGTGCACAATGCCGGGCTGGTTATCTGGCTATAATCAATGCAGCCTGAGCCGCCGCCAGCCGTGCGATCGGCACGCGATACGGTGAACAGCTCACATAGTTGAATCCAGCGTTGTGACAAAAGGCGACTGTACGCGGATCGCCGCCGTGCTCACCGCAGACACCTATTTTTAAATCGGGGCTGGTCTTACGTCCATAATCGATAGCGATCTCAACCATTCGCCCGACTCCGTCCTCATCCAGCACCTGGAAGGGATCATACTCATAGAAACCGCGTTTGACATAGTCGCCCAGAAACTTGCCGGCGTCATCACGGGAAAAGGCGCAGGTCATCTGGGTCAGGTCGTTGGTGCCGAACGAGAAGAACTCTGCAACCTCGGCAATCTGGTCGGCGGTAACTGCTGCACGCGGAACTTCGATCATGGTGCCGATTTTTATCTGAAGCTTTATTTTTTTCTTCTGCTCAACATCACGCACCACCTTCAGGATTATCTCCTTCTGCGAGGCCAGCTCTTTAACATGACCGACCAGCGGCACCATAATTTCCGGCTGCGAACCTTTTACCGCCGCAGCGGCTTCACAAATGGCCCGGACCTGCATCTCAGTTACTTCGGGGTAGCTTATTCCCAAACGACAGCCGCGATGACCCAGCATCGGATTGCTCTCGTGCAGCGAGTCGACAACCTTTTTAATCTGCGCTTTACTTACTCCCATCGCTTTAGCCATTTCGGACTGTCCCCTGCTATCCTGCGGCAGAAACTCATGTAGCGGCGGATCAAGCAGGCGTATAGTGCAAGGGCGCCCTTTGAGAGCTTTGAACATGCCGATGAAATCTTTACGCTGCAACGGCAACAACTCTTTCAGCGCCTGATTGTATTGCGTAAGCGGCTGCTTCAGTTTTTTCTCGAGGGCTTTACGCTGCGACTGATTATCGGCAACGGCGATATCATCGCGCAACTGTTTGACCTGTTCCGCTACCAGAATCAGGCGGCGGAAGCTGGTAATGCGGTCGCCGACAAAAAACATATGTTCGGTACGGCAGAGACCGATACCTTCGGCGCCGAAAGTCACCGCCTTGGCTGTATCCACCGGTGTATCCGCATTGGTACGCACACCCAGCTGGCGGTATTTATCAGCCAGCTTCATTATAGTTGCAAACGGTCCGGTCAGTTTAGGGTCCTCCGTCTCAACCGAACCCGCATAAACCAGACCGGTCGAGCCGTTAAGTGAAATCCAGTCGCCCTCTTTCAACACGGTTCTGCCGCAGGTGACGGTTTTCTTTTTGTAGTTTATCTGCAACTCTCCGCAACCTGAAACGCAGCATTTCCCCATACCGCGTGCAACCACAGCCGCATGCGAAGTCATTCCGCCGCGGGCAGTCAGAATGCCGGACGCCACATTCATGCCGCCGATATCCTCAGGGCTGGTTTCGATACGGCATAGGATAACCACGCTGCCCTTGGCACTCCAGCGCTCGGCGTCTTCGGCACTGAAAACAAGTTGTCCGCAGGCGGCACCCGGCGAGGCGGGCAATCCAAGAGCCAGTTTCCCGGCTTTGGCCTCGGAACTTTTGATAAAAACCGGATGCAGAAGCTGATCGAGCTGCGAGGGATCAACCCGCATAACTGCGGTTTTTTCATCGATAATGCCCTCTTTAATCAGGTCGCTGGCAATTTTCACCGCCGCTGCCGCAGTTCTTTTGCCATTCCGGGTTTGGAGCATGTAGAGCGTGCCGTCCTCAATCGTAAACTCGATGTCCTGCATATCCTTATAGTGTTTCTCGAGTTTCAGACGGATACTGTCAAGCTGTTTGAAGACCTTGGGCATAACTTCCTGCAGTGCCGGATATTGACTTTTACGTTCAGCCTCGGAAATATTGCGCGATTTAGCCCAGGCCCGGGAACCTTTGGTTGTGATCTGCTGTGGTGTGCGAATACCCGCCACAACATCTTCCCCCTGCGCGTTGATCAGATACTCCCCATAAAAATATTTGTTTGCGCCGGTCGAAGGGTCACGGGTAAAAGCCACACCAGTTGCCGAATTCAAACCTGAATTGCCGAAAACCATTGTCTGGACATTAACTGCTGTGCCGAGCAGACCGCTGATATCATTCATCCGGCGGTATTTAATGGCCCGCGGATTGTTCCAGGAACTGAAGACCGCATTGATCCCCTGAAGCAGCTGTTCCATGGCGTCCACTGGAAAAGCCTTACCGGTGGCACGTTTTACCATAGCAGTGTAGCACTTGACCACCTCCTGCAGATCATCGGCAGTCAATTCTGTGTCAAACTCCACCTTCTTAGCTTTTTTAATTTTTTCCAGCTCGTGCTCAAAATTATGATGTTCCACCCCCATCACAACATTGCCAAACATCTGGATAAACCGGCGGTAGGAGTCCCAGACAAAGCGTGGATTACCGGTACGGCTGATCATGGCATCAACGGTCTGCATGTTTAGACCCAGGTTAAGAACTGTATCCATCATGCCGGGCATCGAAGCTGCCGCACCCGAGCGTACCGACACCAGAAGCGGATTAGAACCCTTCCCAAAGGTTTTACCGGTTGACTGCTCAAGCCTGACCAATGCCTGTTGCAACTGCTCGTCGATCAGAGCATGCAGAGCCTTCTCACCTACTTCATAATACTTGGCGCAGGCCTCGGTTGTGATGGTGAAACCAGGCGGAACAGGGAGCCCCAAAGCGGCCATATCGGCGAGATTGGCCCCCTTGCCGCCCAACAGTGAGCGCATTGTCACATTACCTTCGGAACAGTCAGCTCCAAATGAATAGATATACTTTTTTGTATTTGTCTCATCAACTTTTACGGCACTAACCTTCTTTGACATATAACCCTCATAAACGATTTTAAACTGTGATCAATACTAATGGACGCACAGTTTTCAGGAGTTTATCAGATTGTTTGTCAGAGTCAATCATTATAAGCTGCAATGTTGTGCGGTCGAACGCTTCAGTGGGCTGGACAAAATCCAGCCTGATAGGGTAAGATTATCTCGTATGAATAAGTCTTCCCATATATCAGAGCGTGTTGCCGGGATGCTCCGCTCTTCACTTTGCACCGCGTTGTCACTTTGCAGCATTGCAGCCGCCGGCTCTCCGAGTTTCCGCTCAGACAAGCTCTACCCTGAAATGGGACTTAAAATGAGGGTGCTGGGCAACTCCGAACCGGTAGCACTGGCGCAACCCGGCACCTACACATACACTCTGACCAGAGGCGATGAAACTCTGCGTCAGGAGCGGTTTTCACCCTACGAGCTGTGGTATGCTTCGCAGCACTGCGGCACCTGGCGGGACAGTAACGGCAACACCCTCACAATCGGGCGTGTGAAGCGGCACTCTCCCCAATTCAAGGAAGAGCATGTGTTGCGCAACGTTTTCGATCAGGCGATGGCGCAGGAGGCCAATCAGGTCAATGAACATGATGAGCAGGCACTGCTGCGATGGACATCTGCCTTTGCACGGGCAACGCCCGCTGAAATTGTCAAGCTACGTACATCACTAAATTTCAATCTCAGCAGCGCTCTGTTTCTGCCGGTCGAGGACGGCAATCCGCTGATCTATCTTTTCCGGGTGACAATTCGCACTCCGACCGGAAGAAAGGTTCCCTCGGATTGGTTCTGCGCGGTGATTGATATAAAGGATGGCAGCGACACTTCCAGCGTCCGGAAAAACTTTGAAACACAGTTCCTCAAGAAAGTGTCCGCCGCGCCACGCACCTACACCACAACCAAGCCGAACATCTCATTCAAGGAGCTCAAAACGAATCTTGGTAGCAGCCCAAAGAAGTTTACCGACACCCCTGCCAGAGCAGCCGCCCGCAAATCAATCGCCAATATGCGCGATTGGTGGTACGCTGAAACCGATGAGTATATCTTTCTCTCGGATATCCGCAGCTCCGACGGCAAGTCACTTGTCCGTCGGCTGCAACACGATATGCCGCATCTCCGCCAGGCTTTTGTTAAACTGGTACCTCCCTTTGAGCCGATCACCGAAACCAGCGTAGTGCGCATTTTTGAAGAGGCTGCTTCCTACAAGCAGTATGTGGGCGAAACGATGGAATGGAGCATTGGAGCATGGTCGCCGATGCGACGCGAACTTGTCATTCTGGCGCAAGGCAGCGATGAAGAGAAAACCATGCAGATTATCCGGCATGAGGGTTTTCATCAATATCTCTTCCATTCCTGCTCAATGATAACAACCTCGCCCTGGTTCAATGAGGGGCACGCCTGCTTTTTCGAATCGGCGGAGGTGGAACGCAGCGGGAGAGTTGAAATAAATGAAAACAGCCGCGTGCGATATCTGTTGACTCATCTTGATCAAGCTGCAGAGATGCTGCCCGAAATGCTCGAAATCGATTACTCCCGCTTCTATGATCAGAACGCGGAGCGGCGCACACTTAACTACACCACCGCCTGGGCTTTGATCTACTTTCTGCACAAGGGTGCACCGCTGGGAAGCTCCAATCCGTACAGATCGGTACTCTCAACCTATCTGCGTGAACTGCAGCGTACCAGATCGGCGAACGAAGCGACCACAAAGGCATTCAGCGGTATTTTAATGAAAAATCTGCAGGAGGATTTCACCGAATTCTGGAAACACAAGCGTAGCCGCGCCCGCCGTTATAATTTGCTGTCAAAATAGCCCAGCATCGCATCAGAGACCGAAACGACTCTCCTCAACTACCGTATAGCGCAGCGATGACGGAGTTACCTGAAGGTCAGTTTCACTCCGCTCAGACGTTCACGCAGCGCATTGGCGCGGGCACAGCTTACGTACTCAATTGCTTCAGCCGCTGTTCCGCGGAAACGCCCGAGAAAGCTTGAAGCCCACATCTCACGATGCAGCCGATCAAGCCGGGCAACGGTCAACCCTTTGACCAACCCTATCTGCACACCCAGTCGCAACCACGAGACATACTCAAACAACTCGGGGCGGGTCATGATAAAGGCACTTCTGAGCATTGCCAGCGAGCATGAGATTTTGTTATACAATCCCCGCCTGGAGCCCGGGTCGCCCAGCACCCTCTCCCTTGCCTGCACCTCCTGCGCGGCCAGATCTCTGACCATACGCCGGAGCTTCTCTAGAACCGCCTCTTCGCTCTCTGTGACACTCATGTTGTTGGATATGCTCAACATCTGACCGAACCCCTCCACAAGTGGGTCCTCCGGCATATCCGACTCCATCAACAACCCCGCAGCCAGACAGGCGTTTGAAATTTGTTTCAGTTCATCGAGATGCGCAAGCGCCGGCAGATGCACTCTGACCGTCAGCTGCAGACCGGTACCGCAGCACTCCGAGTCCGGCAGCAGATAACCGAAACTTCTACTCCATGCGAATTTCAGCCGGGTACTAAACAGATCATCAAGGGCATCGACCTCCCGCCAGGCTTTATCCAGCTGAAAACCCTGTCGGATATCCTGCAGAACAAGGTGATGCCGTTCGTTGACAAACCCGTGCACCGCAGTTCCGGCACAGGTCAGAACACCGCTGTATTCATTGCTCTTGCTGTTTCTGAGATTTTCGGTGATAACGCCACGTTCGAAGTATTCGATCATTTTCCAGTCGGGCACATCGGTCAGCGGCTTCAACCGCAACCGATGGATTGCGGCAATATCGCGAACAGCATCGTCAATCTTGCGAAAGACCGCACAATCTTTTTTTGAATTATCAGCGGAGACCGGTAACGCAACGGCACCCGAAAAATCCGCTTCGATCTTTTTCTCAACCTCACGGGTTGTTATAAACCGATGACCGGCCAGATTACGACACAAACGTGCTCTGCTCCAGAGCACCACACCGGACGACCTCGGCGAAACAGATCTTTTCACGATTCGCCTTCAGAACTTCTCAGACGCTTCACCCGACTTTCAACATCCTCAAGAGCCAGTTTTAAACGAAAAACATCATCAAACCGCTGTTCCCGTACAGCATCGTCTATCTGACTTTTCAGTGCGATTATCTCAATACCGTCCACCGGTTCCTGCGGACGTTTACCTCTGTAGCCGCCTTCAAGCTGGCGTTCTCTGATCTCCTGTTCAAATGTTTTATAACAGACGGGGCATCCCAGATTCCTGAATGACGCATTACCTGTCAACCCAAAACCGCACTGCGGACAGCATTTGCCTGAATTCAAGCCGGCGATCTTTATGGTGGCATCCATAAACACCTTGACATTCGGAACTCTAGCCAGCGCACCATCCGGGCTGAAACGGTCGGTCGGTTCCGCCGATGAAGAGCCGGAGCACTCCACCCGCGCACAGTTCTCACAGACAAAAACATCCTGCTCAAAACCATCCACAACCTTGCGGATGGCTCTGGTGACATCATGTGTTTCGCATATTTCACATTTCATAACTGAATCCTCACCATTGTCTGAATATATTGTTTTGCGGTTGCCGATCCCGGCCAATTCACTTAATTTAACTCATTCTAGCATACCAACCCTTCCGAAATCAATCCGCAGGCGAAAAATAATCACCGCATCGGCGAAACCTTTAACCTTTGAACCAGCACCGCCCTGCGGTGCGATCAAACCAACACCCCTCGCAGCGAAAATAATTAAAGCCTGTCCCTAATTCTTACCTGGGATATTGATAGTAGCGGCACAACTATAAGTGACGGAGGTACGGGCAAAACCACCGCCCAGATGCATGATGTCTTCACCTTCACCACTGTTGGCTGGGACTTCTTCAACACCTGGTATATGAATGGATACCCGGAACTGATTCACTCCTTTAATGAAGATTCATTTGAGCGCTGGATTGCCACGGAGTGGGCACTTGTACACCAGCGAGAGCAGAACGATACCCCCGCCGACGACAACATCCCCAACCTGATCAAATACGCCTGTGGTCTATCAGCCACAACCGCTTACACTACGCAGGATATGATGACAATGTCACGCGACCCGCTCACAGGGCTGTTCTCGATTAAATACATGGAGTCAAAGCTGACTCATGATGTGATGTTGCAACCGATCTGGTGCCCGACACTCGATCAACCCTGGACAACCGACAACATCACAATAAATCTGCTCGACGAAACGGCAGAACACAAGCTCTGACGGGCATCAATACCCTTAGGAGAAAGCGGCTTCATGCGACTGCGCGCAACCTTGATTGAGGAGTTACACTAAACTAACCCAGCGTAGCCGCCTGTCTGCCGACAGGCAGGGAACCAAGCGGGGTCGTAGTTAAAATATTTGACATTTGTTTTGATATTTTTGAACAAT
>JAGYOL010000100.1 GCA_018399555.1 Kiritimatiellia bacterium
TGTGCCGGGAATATGTTAATCTCCTGACGAATGCTGTTACAGCACTCTGGTTTTTAAATCCGTACTGGAGAAATTTATGAAAAGTGTCGTATTCTCGATCTACGCTGTGTTTTTGTCCATCCTGCTTTCTGTGTCAAACTCCTTTGCGCAGACCGCACACGGTGAGCCGCCGGTGAAATCACCATTTCCGGATAAACTCGATTCGTTCTGCGCCAACAAGTGGTGGGAGGTCAAGTATTTCGTCAATAAGAAAGGGCGTTCCAACAAGATTGTCGATCTGAATGTGCCGCGAGATCAGGTAATCTGTTTCGGAATGTATACCGTGCATAACGGGGTCATGAAGATGACAGCCCAGCTTTTTCCGCTCTATCCGAAAGAGACGCGCACGGTGCGGCTTGAGCTGCTGCGCGATGGAGAGTGGCGCGAGGTGCAGCGGCGGCAGATCAATGATATCGGCTGGTCAACCCTTTTCCGCATGGAGAACTGGGACAACACCCGGGATATTCCCTACCGCCTGCGCCACGGCGAACAGGCGGAATTCAGGGGGCTGATCCGCAAAGACCCGGTCAACAAGGATGAAATTGTGATTGGTTCGCTCAACTGCAACTCCAATCAGAACCGCGATCCGCGCACCGAGATCGTCAATAACCTGAAACACTTTGATCCTGATTTTCTTTTCTTCGCCGGAGATCAGAGCTATGATCACATTCAGCATACCGCCGCCTGGCTGCTCTTCGGCTTGCAGTTCCGTGAGGTGTTCAAAGACCGTCCCTGCATCTGTATCCCCGATGATCATGATGTCGGCCACGGCAACCTTTGGGGTGAGAGTGGTAAAATCGCATCGTCACCGGCTGGCGACGACGGAGGGTATTTTTATCACCATGAGTATGTCAAGATGGTTGAGCGATGTCAGACCTCTCATATGCCTGATCCGTATGATTCGACATCGATTGGGCAGGGGATCGGTGTGTATTACACCGACATCAACATCGGTGGAATCGATTTCGCGGTGATTGAGGATCGTAAATTTAAAAGCGGTCCCAATGGGAAAATACCTCAGATGGGGCCTCGTCCGGATCATGTGCGCGATCCCGACTACGATCCTTCAAAGATTGATGTTCCCGGTTTGAAACTGCTGGGTGATCGTCAGCTCAAGTTCCTCAATGAGTGGGCTGAAAAGTGGAATGGGGTTTCGATGAAGGCGGTACTGTCGCAGACCGGTTTCTGCGGCGGAGCTCATCGCCACGGTAAATATGAAAATCTGTTGCACGCCGATCTCGACAGCAACGGCTGGCCGCAGACCGGACGTCGTAAGGCACTGCTGGCAATCCGTAAAGCTGGAGCGGTGCATCTGGCTGGTGATCAACATTTGGCGACCCTGATTCACCACGGTATCGATGAGTTCCGCGATGGCCCTTTCGCTTTTGTCTCTCCCGCGATCGTTAATAATTACTATCGGCGCTGGTGGGAGCCGGCCGATAAAAAACCCGGTGCCAATCGTGAAGCCGACAATCCGCTGCCCTACACCGGTGACTATCTGGACGGTTTTAACAATAAGATAACAATGTATGCCTATGCCAATCCGGCGGAGCAGGTTCAGCGCGGCGGATTCGGGCTGATACGCTTCAACAAAAAAGGACGCACAATCACATTTGAGAGTTGGGATCGAGAGGTGGATGCCACCAGACCGGGTGCCCGACAGATGCCGGGCTGGCCGCGCACTATCAAGCAGGTGGACACACGCGGTCATGCGCCGGTCTGGCAGATGCTGCCGGCCAAATGAAACCGCTTCGCGACTGCGTTATTGGCAACCGGCACGCTGCTGGCGAGATACAGCCTTCAGAGTGTCCGAGAGAGTGCACGGTATGAAGAAAACGTTGATAGTTTTTGGCTCGGTCGTGTTGCTCTGTGCCCTCTATTATGCGGAGTTCCGTAAAATCCGGATTGAATCAGAGGCTGAGGAACTCTCGCTGGATAACCTTGAACGTTCTGAGGGCGGCGAGTTGTGGGATTTGTTCTATAAGGTCCGGGCAACGATCATTGACGGACGCTCCGCTACCTTTGAGATACCCGGTGAGTTGCGCAAACTTGAGGGTGAGCAGATAGAGTTGTCAGGCGCAATCGCCTTCCGCAGCGAAGGTTCACGAATCGTCGACAGCAACCATGTAGGTGTTACATACTTCGATCTGGTGCCACTTCTCAATATAACCTACGGTTGCGATATTGTGCCCGATCAGGTGATGCGCTGGACAATTGTGGTTAATCTGGAACGTGAGTGGATTTTGACGCGTACAGAGATGATCAACGCTGAGGCATTGGTGCGTGGACGCTTTCGTATCGATACCTCAGAGCCATATAACGCCGCTTTTTTTATCGATGCTGCGCAGGTGGCATTACTGGACCCCTAGCAATTTGCCAGAGGAGCTTCTCTATAGTCCCTCTGGCAAATTGCTTGTTATTTCGGCTTTGCATCAAAAGAGAACTGAATATTTCCGCTGAGGATATTATAATTTGTTCATAGAGAAAGGCCGGTTGAAAACCTTTCCGAACGGCCTCTAGATAGGGGGGGGTGGTGTTGATGGGTGGACAGAACGATGCTTGAAATTCTTTTAAACACACTGCTTGAGTCGGCTCCCTATGTGATTCTGGGGTTTCTGATCGCCGGAGCTGTCAAGGTGTGGGTGCCGCATCTGACGCTTGAACGTCATCTGGCTGGACATGGAGCGCAGGCTCTTTTTAAATCGGTGGGAATCGGGTGTCTGCTGCCGATCTGTTCCTGTGGAACCATTCCGATCGGACTTGGTCTGTATCGTTGCGGTGCCGCTGTCGGTAATGTGCTGGCTTTCATGACATCGGCACCGGTTCTGTCACCGATTGTGGTTCTGATTTCTCTGCGGCTGCTAGGCAGCAAGCTGACATTGATGCTGCTGAGTGCGGCAATCCTGAATTCGTTGATGATAGGTGTGCTGGGCAACCGGTTATTCAGGGGTGGCACTGCAAATGAGCGCACTGCTGACGGAGTTGCCTGTAGCGACTGTATGTGTGCGGATGAAGAGAGATGGGGAAGTAAAACTCTGCGCTGGTTGCGATGGTCGTTTTGTGATCTGGGTGCCGAGGTGAGTGTTGATATCGCAATCGGGTTGAGTATCGCATCGCTGTTGCTGGCGGTTCTGCCGCTTGAGTGGATTTCAACCTGGCTGGGACGTCAGGAGCTATCCACGCTGCTTTATGTGGTTGTGCTTGGTATTCCGGTTTATGCGTGCAGTGTGCCATCGATTCCCGTGGTACAGGGGTTGCTGCTGCTTGGAGCGACACCCGGTGCCGGTGTGGCCTATCTGATGGCCGGCCCCGCCACTAATCTGGGGGAACTCAATGCGATCCGGCACAACATGGGTTTGGCGAAGGCGTTATATTACGCCTCCATGCTTGTGATTATGGCACTGCTCGCAGGAACGGTCACCGATCATTTTGTTTTTCCTGACTATCAGTATCATGCTTATCGACAGCAGGGGGAGCTGGTGGTTCATGAATGCTGTGTGCCGCAACTGTTTGGGGATGTTATGGGAGAGCAGGTGGTGGGAAATATATCTTCTCCGTGGTGGCATTGGCCCTTTGCGGTTCTTTTGACCGCAGTCATAATCCATGGTCTATGCAAGAAGCTGAAGTGGTTTTTCATCAACCCCTGCCAGGGATGCACCCGTAAGGAATTTATGGGTGGCGCGTGCGGCGGCAAGTGTCACGTCCGGCGCAAGTATGATATGCTAAGCTGGATATGGCGTGGAAAGGGAAGATGACAGCCCAGCTCTTTCCGCTCTATCCGAAAGAGACGCTTACGGTGCGGCTTGAGCTGCTGCGCGATGGAGAGTGGCGCGAGGTTCAGCGCCGGCAGATCAATGATATCGGCTGGTCAACCCTCTTTCGCATGGAGAACTGGGATAACACCCGGGATGTTTCCTACCGCCTGCGTCACGGTGAACAGGCGGAATTCAAAGGGCTGATCCGCAAAGACCCGGTCAACAAGGATGAAATTGTGATTGGTTCGCTCAACTGCAACTCCAATCAGAACCGCGATCCGCGCACCGAGATCGTCAATAACCTGAAACACTTTGATCCTGATTTTCTTTTCTTCGCCGGCTTCCAGAATAAAATAACGATGTACTCCTATGCCAACCCCGACAAGAAATTCAGGCGTGGCGGTTTCGGTTTGATCCGTTTCAATAAAAAAGAGCGCACCGTCACATTTGAAAGCTGGGATTGAGAGATCGATGCCACCAGACCCGTTGCTCGACAGATGCCGGGTTGGCCGCGCACTATCAGGCAGGTTGGCACACGCGGACAGGCGCTGGTCTGGCAGATGCTGCCGCTGTAAAAGATCTGGAACTACGACCCCGTGGAGAAAAAGTGGTCAATCATCTTGCGGGCGATGCTGGCCTGCGAGGGAATTCGCGGCAGGGTTTCTCTGTCGAACCAGCGCACCTCTGAAATTTCAACACCGTCAGGTCGCGGTTCGCCTGTGGCGTATTCAGCAAAAAACCCGATCATGAGATTGTTGGGAAAGGGCCACTGCTGACTACCGGCATTGCGCAGATTGCACACTTTGACTCCGGTTTCCTCTTTGATCTCGCGGTGTGCCGCCTCCTCAAGTGATTCGCCAGCTTCAACAAAACCGGCTGCAAGGCTCCAGAAGTGGCTGAATTCAGGATCGGCCCGACGCAGCAGCAGGATTTCGTTTTGACGGTGGATCAGTGAGATAACAACAGGATTGATGCGGGGATAGTAGCAGATGTCGCAGGCCTCACAAACCATCGCAAGTTCACTTGCGTGGCGACGAGTCGGTTGACCGCAGACCCCGCAGAATTGATGTGTCGCACGCCAGTGCAACAGCTGCCGGGCACGTCCGGCAAGTTGAAACGCCCCGTCCCCGCAACATTCAAACAGTTGGCGTAAATTGATTTTTTGGGTTGCGGCTGTGGGGAGTGACGCACACTCGACGGCGTATAAATCCTGCGCCAACTTCACCTGTGAGCTCGTATCAGAAGACTCCGCAGAATGTTCAAAAAGAAAATCGATTTGGTTTTCTTTTTTCGCAATCCAGATATCTTCATTGTCAAGTAGAATAAAGCGCATTATGACTTCCGGCGTAACGCATAGAGATTTGAACGGATCATGTCGGTTAAGCGTGTCGCATCGGCGGACTTGAGTCGGCGCAGAATGCTGACCCATCGATACGCAAGGCTGCCCCTTTCATCGTAAGGCAGATGATTGAAGAGCCGGTCAAAAGCCTGCTGTCTTTTCTCGTATTCCTTTTGCAACCACAGAATCTTGGCATAAAATGCGTCGAGAAAGGTGCCTATAAACGGTTCGGGTTCATTTATTTTACGGGCATGGTTATTGATGAATTCGGCATACGCCGGCGCATTTCCTTCGAAAGGGCGGGAGTAATCGCTCAGGGTGCCGGTATGATCCGAAACAGTCAGGTCACAGGGCAGACCATTCACAGGGTCCATCATGATCACCTCGTCGCCGTCATCGAACATCGGTCTGCCCCGGGTGTCGCAGCGTCCCACCACCAGATTGACAGCTGCGGCTTCACCCATCAGTCGGGCAAGCCGGATATTGAACTCCTGGTTTTCATACCATTTTTCGGGAATTTTATCGGATGCGATGCCATTCACATAGTCGCGTTCAAAGTAGACAACCCAAATCCGCCAGCCATCATATTGTGTGTTGATTCCATGATAGGTTTCACGAATTCTTCCGGTTACAAATTTTTTGGGCAGACGCATCCCAAGTTGAGTGCAGGCCAGGCGACGGTTGAAAATGTAATCGGTGTAGTCGGTGGCTTCCATGATGGAGCTGAGCATATCCTTACCGCTGTTGAGATGTTCAGCGATGCAGTATTTCTGAAAGCGTATGATGCGCAGCGAGGTGCGGTCTTTATCGGATGATTTAAAGTGCACAATATAGACATGGGCACGGCTTTTGCTTTCAGATGCTCTTTTTTTGTTGAGCGATCGTCCGATTCTACCGATATTGATATACTCGATGTTTCGAAATTGGCGCAGGTAATTCTGGATGAACTCTTTAGCACGTATATCGCAGATTTGCGCGAGCTCAGGATCCTCAGGGTTGAGCTTTGCCTCATCAAAGACGCGGTCGAAGATCAACTCACCGTCTTCAGTGATATTAGCACCGGGTAGCCATTCAATCTGCTTGTAAAATTCCGGCGAGATGTTGCTCAGCACTTCACATTTGGATTTGGCCTTTCGTGAACGGGAAATTGCGGTGAACAGGTTGTTACGCCACTCCAGGTTGTCAACACTCTCGTCCTGCATGGCTGCCGGCACCGCAGCTCTGAATTTTTCAAAAATGGTTTTATAGACAGAACGCAGCTCAGCTATGTTCATCTCAGGCTGCAATGCTTTAAATTCATCACGGGTGAAGGAGATATCAGTCGGAAAAACATTTATCTCAGGGTGGCCGTGGTGATTGATGCGCTGAGTGAATTCGGCAAGTTCAAACAGTTGCTCTTTAAATTCCATATCCGGCAGCTTGCCGACGTTTCTGAATGAATCCAGGGTCAAAAAACGTGTGCCTGTGTTTTTATTGTAAAAGTAGATTGGATGCGCGGTGATGGCGGTTCGGGAACTGGCGATTTGACGGATGATCTGTTCGGGATCAGAGGAAAGTGTGCTCATGCGCCAGTATTCACCCTTGCGCATGAGACGCTCTCTGACTTTGTCATTATCGATATTTAAATAAACTATTTTGCGTTTGGAAACAATGGTCTGCAAAAGGTCATCAGCCAGAAAGGCCATATCCATGTTGAGTGGATCGGGACGGATCTGAACACTTTTTTCTTCATTGTCCAGCAGCAGGTCAACAGAGAGTGTAATTTCCTCATTTTCTTCCTGTGCTGTCAGGGGCGGCAGACCCTCATGTGCACGTTCCTCATCAAGGTATGCGATCCAGATGCTGCGCTGAATGACATGCATCGGACCTTTGGTGACGATTCCCGGAGTTCTCAGAAAGACAGTCGCAATCCTGTTTTTCAACCTTCCTGTCTCATCGCAGGCCAACAACGGATCCCCAATTAAAATCATAGTGTCACCTGATCAGCGTTCTCTCCGATTGCTCTTTCCCGCCCTGAAGTGCCGCGCATTTTTAGTGTTTCGCAGCACGTTCGGCCGATTCCAGTGTGTTATGGAGAAGCATTGTGATCGTCATCGGGCCGACACCTCCGGGTACCGGTGTGATCAGCGCGGCGCTCTCCTGTGCGGATTCAAAATCTACATCGCCGGTAAGGCGGTAACCCTTGGTTTTAGTGGCGTCGGGTACGCGGTTGACACCGACATCGATTACTACCGCTCCCGGTTTGATCATATCTCCGGTCACCGTTTCCGGACGTCCGGCCGCCACAATGAGAATATCTGCCTGCCGGGTGAAATCAGCGAGTTTTTTTGTGGCGGTATGACAGACGGTGACGGTGGCATTTCCGCCTTCGGCTTTGCGCATCAGAAGCTGCGCAACAGGCTTGCCGACAATATTACTGCGACCGACCACCACCGCATGGCTGCCGGCAGTTTCCACTCCGGCTTTCAGCAGCATCTGAATCACGCCGTGCGGAGTACATGGCAGAAAGCACGGCTCTCCGATGATCATCCGTCCAATATTGACCGGCGTGAAGCCATCGACGTCCTTGGCCGGATCGATGGCGTTGATCACCCGGCTTTCGCTGATATGTTGCGGCAGGGGCAACTGCACCAGAATGCCGTGTATTTTCGGGTTGCGGTTCATCCTGCCGACCACCTCCAACACCTCCGCTTCGCTGGTTTCCTCTGGCAGCCTGACATCCTCGGAGTACATGCCGGCAGCAGCACAGGCCTTTTCCTTGGCGGTCACATATGAAGCTGATGCGGGGTCGGCACCCACCAGAATTACACCCAGTCCCGGCTGTACTCCGTTCTCAGCCATCAGGGCATCACTTTTTTCAGCGATCTCTCGCCGCAATTCAGCTGCCAGTTCTTTGCCATTCAGAATTTTTGCACCCATTATAATTACTCGCTCCTTTTCTCCGGCGTTACTTACTGTTGATCGTCAGAGTTCCGCATCGTCCGTATAACCAGAAACGTACAGGTCAGAATAACCACGCTCCAGCAGATTCCCATTGTAATCCATCCGGCCACTGTCATGTCCGTTGCTCCTTGTGCCACTTCCCGGGGAGGGAAGTGATGATTGTATGAATAACATCTTCGATGGACATGAAAGTGCTGTCAATTATCAGAACACCATCCGCTTTGCGCAGAGGGGCGTGCTGGCGGGTGGAGTCGATCTGATCACGTGCCAGCAGCGATTGACGAACCGCATCAAGCGACTGCTCGGCGATTCCCTTTGCAATTTCCTCATTGCGTCTTCGCTCCGCTCTGGTCTCAGCACTCGCATCCAGATAAAAACGCGCCGGTGTGTCCGGAAAAACAGCAGTCGTGATGTCCCGCCCTTCCACGATGATATCTCCGAACTTTGTCAGAGAGCGCAACCAGCCGGTTACGCGGTCGCGAACCTGTTTGACTGTGGCAACCGGGCTGGCGTTCGCATTGATCGCCGGAGTGCGGATGCGGTTGCCGGGTTCCTCTCCGTTCACCCTGTAGATAATTGAGAATTGATCAGGCAAGAATTCAACTTCCACGCTCTGCGCAAATTCGGCAACCTGGTTGGGATTGGCAGTGTCGATATTGTTAATCAGACACTGCCAGGTTACAATACGGTAGAGTGCGCCTGAATCGACATGCAGGAAGCCGAGATGATCTCCCACAGCTCTGGAAACCGATGACTTGCCCGCACCCGAGGGGCCGTCAATAGCTATCACACGACTCATAAATTTCCCTGTTCCAACTAAACTTCAATTACCTATTTGAGAACAATTCTAACAAATGACCTAAAGAGGGTAAAGCGGTGATTTGGTAACGGTTGTCAGCACAGATTGAAATGTCAGAAACACCAGTGCATCACATGCCGGTAGAGCACCTTGACCTTGGCGCATGAAAGAAAGATCGGGTTAATCCGTAATTTGTCGATAATTCCGTGATTGTACCAGTAACCTCTTGCTGCTCCAGCTTATTAACAGCGCCCCGGCTGGCGCGGTCAGAACGATACTGAGAACAGCTACCGCGAGAATCACTTCACCGGCATCCGTGTCCATTCCGGCGGCACGCATCGCAATCAACGGAACTCCGCCGATCGCCGCCTGCACTGTTGCTTTGGGCAGATAAGCGAAGCAGACAAACAAACGCTCCTGTCGGTTGAAACTGCTGCGAATTAAACAGAGCTGAACGCCAAGTACACGCCCGAGCAGTCCCAGTGCAATGATAAACGCTCCGCTGAATCCGGCCTCCAGTGCTACCGGGAGATTGACCTGGGCTCCTACCAGCGTAAAGAGCAGCAGTTGTGCGAACAGCCATATCTTGCCGAGTTTTGCGGATATTTCATGCGCCATGCCTTCCTCTTTTTCCAGAATAATGAAGCCGATGGACATGAGCGTCAACAGGGCTGAGAAAGGGATAGTGTCTTCGAGTGCGTGTTCCAGATTGAGCATCAGGACGGCTATCCCGAGGATGATCAGAACTCTTTTGGTGGCACGAGGATTGAACCGTTTGAAAAACCAGTGCAGCAACAGGCCGATCCCAAGACCGACGCCGATGCCCAGAACTACGGAAATTGGTATCTTTGCTAAACTTACACCAAGATTGGACTCGCCACCGGTGTAAAGTCCGATCAGAGCGGTGCATAGAACTATAGCGACAGCATCATCGCATGAAGCACCGGCTAAAACCAGTGTCGGAACACCCTTGGCAGTACCGCGACGCTCTTCGATCAACTGAACCATCAGCGGC
>JAGYOL010000101.1 GCA_018399555.1 Kiritimatiellia bacterium
GATGATGAATTGACCTGGAGCCCCACTCTCATCAACATGAGTCTGCATGTAAGACAGGAGTTCAGGCACCCTTTGAATTTCATCAATAATCACACCACTATTAATCCTATTCAAAAAACCGCGCGGATCGTCGGTGGCCAGAAACCGAGTATCCGGGTCTTCCAAGGATATGTAAGGATGGTTCGGAAAAGCATGCCTGACAAGTGTTGTTTTGCCCGACTGCCGAGCACCCATAACTGCAACAACCGGATATTGCAAGGCATGACGCATCAATGTGGCCTCTATCTGACGCTTTATAAACATGAAGCAAAATATCATTTTTGTGTAAAATTGTCAATTGGATTTACAATTTTATACGATATGTTTAAGTTTTGTTATTGCCTGACACCGTTGACACCGTTAAATAATGACAAATAATGACAAAATAAAAACGTAACGAAACGGAAAGGAACAGAGGTTGCCTGCATGAAACTGCTCCCGGATTCGGAAATATCCATTACCGACATCGCCTATCAGACAGGCTTCTCGTCCAGCCAGAGCTTCAGCAAGGTCTTTAAAAAATATACCGGTGTAACACCAAGCCGTTATAGAAAAGGAAAGTAGCCGAGCAGATTATTGCCGCAATTCGCAGCTGCACCGTATGAATTGTGAAAGAAATAGAGAGAAATTATTGATTTATGGAGTTGTAAACTCCGTAAATACTGTATTTTTGGAGTTTACAACTCCGTTTATATAGAATAATATTAATTCATGATTAAACGGGATATTATATTTCCAACAGGAAGCTTCTTTCTTTTTGGTCCAAGAGGAAGCGGAAAATCATATTGGTTGAAACATAGATTTGCGGGTAATCCTGCTTATATTGATTTACTGGAGGCAGCTGTTTTTAACAGACTTTCCGCCGATCCTCAGCGACTATCGGAATATATTCCTGAAGGTCATACAGCTCCAATCATTATAGATGAAATTCAGAAAATACCTGAGTTGCTTGATGAAGTGCATCGATTGATTGAGAACAACAACAAAATTCAATTCATACTGACTGGATCAAGTCCAAGAAAACTTAGAAGAGCGTCATCAAATCTTTTAGGGGGGCGTGCTTCTGTCTGTCATGTTCATCCATTATCTTCTATGGAACTGGAAGATGAGTTTGATTTTCTGAAAGCTTTGACTTATGGACTTCTGCCTTCCATTTATGATGAGAAAAAAAATATTGATCCTGCCGTATATTTATCCGGCTACATTGAAACATATTTGAGAGAAGAGATTTTTCAAGAGGGACTAACGCGGAATATATCAGCTTTCAGTCGTTTCCTTGAGGCAGCCAGTTTTTCCCAGGGAGAGGTGCTGAATGTTACTCAGGTGGCTCACGAATGCTCTGTGAACAGAAAGGTGGTAGAAAATTATTTTCAAATATTGGAAGATCTGCTTATTGCTTACAGGATTCCTGTTTTTACAAAGAAGGCAAAACGAAGACTTATTCAACATGCAAAATTTTATCTCTTTGATACGGGTGTTTATCGTGTTTTACGTCCAAAAGGACCTTTAGACACACCTGAGTTGATTGATGGAGCAGCCATAGAAACACTTGTTTTACAAAATCTTCAGGCATATATTGAAAATAATGGATTGAAATATTCCATCTATTACTGGCGGACAATTAGTGGAAACGAAGTGGATTTTGTTTTGTATGGAGACGATGGTTTTTTTGCATTTGAAATAAAGCGAAAAAGAAATGTTACCAACAAAGATTTTTCCGGGCTTAAATCGTTCAATAAAGATTACCCAGCGGCCAAATGTTATATGTTGTATGGAGGTGATAGGCAATTGCAAGTGAATGACATTCGAGTCCTGCCTCTACACTATGCACTGACTCATCTGGACAAACTGCTATCATTCGCGTAGAGAGTTTCTCGAATGAGATGTTGTCTCAGAAATCAATTTTAATATCAAGTTAATCCACTATACGTACAATGAACAACTGGCATCTGCCGTTATCTGCCCCTGCATCCGGAAGCATATAGGCAATTTTTCGACCATCGGGAGAGAATACACATGCAAGCGGCGAAGGCGCGGTTTTATCATCCGAGCACTCTGTAAGCCTGCGGCTTTCCCCTGTCGCAACATCCGTCACAAAGATGCTGTTATCCATAACATATGCCACAGATTTGCCATCCGGGCTCCAGGAGAAGGCCGACTGGACATCCCATTGATTGCGGGAAACCTGCCGCAGTTCACCGTCATTGGGCGAGACCGTCCAGAGCTGGACAACACCATCGTCATCTTTCATAAGAAAAGCGATCCGCGAACCGTCCGGGGAGCTGCGCAGCCAGTGGCGCGGCCCCTGCAGGCCGGGATATTTGCGGTCGGAGGTAAAGGTCAGACGACGCTGGACCACCCCGGCAGGCGGATTCGGACGGGTCGTCATTGTTCCTTCAATTGGCAAACCGGGGGCGGCCTTTGTCAGGTCTTCGGGCAGATCCACAATGAAAACCTCGGTGATGGTTTCGCCCTTTTCCGTGCGCACATGCCCCTGAAAAGCAATCGCCTTCTTCTGGCGGGTGCCATCCTCCTTAACATATCCGTCAACACCGACCCATGCATCACTGAATGCCCGGCTGATCTCATCCGATCCAGGCTGCGGGTTGGCTGTAGTTTTTGTGACCAGCACCGAGAAATACGCGCCGTCATGATTGCGGGGATGATCTTTCTTCACCGTTACCGGACCGGCCGGCACACAGACCCCCACGTTGCGCAGGTTGACATGTGGTCCACCCTTTTCCCCTGTAATACCGCTCGCAGAGCGGTCTCTACAAATGGACGCGCCAACTGCGCTACCATTTCCCGCAAGGCGGGATTCGATGTTCAACGTTCGATGTTCAACGTTCGAGTTATTCTCCGCCAGCAAGGCGTCTTCATAAGTGAAGCTGATCCATTGGCCGTCTCCACTGAAAACATGCACATGAGTACCGCCGCGCAGGGCACCGGGGGTAAGCGGTTCTGTCAGGTCACGCGCATCGGCAATTACGCCCTTCCCGGGATTCTGCATATCAACCACCATGCCGAAGCGGTGATAGGCGCCATACTCCCAGTCAGGAGTGGGATTTTCCGGTCCGTGAATAAAAACCACCTTGTCCTCGACCGGCGAGCAGGTGACAACACCGCAGCAGGCGCCGTTAATTGATTCATAGAGTGCTTCGACTTCACCGGTTTCCACATTAACCCGTTCAATCCGTGTTCCGGAGAAAACATCCCCCCGTATCCGCAGATCATAGATCAAACACTTACTGTCCGGCGACCAAACCCCGATATTCGTAAGGATATGCCCCTGGTCTCTGCTGGTAACCTGTTTTTCTATCATCAGTGTGGAACTCCTTCCCGTGCCTATCCGACATGCGGAGAGCAGCAACAGCATTCCAGTGATTAGACCAGGAGCTGCCATAAATCGATAAGTTCTTGCTTTCATTGTTTGCTGACATTATACAACCGGGATCATAATTCCGAAAGAAAATCCTTCGAACATTGAGCTGTTGTTTTTTACGGCGAATTTTGAAAGAATAACCCTCAAACCCCGATCTGACAATGTGCTCTGAGATTTTCTGCAGCGCCGGTTAGCAACCCAAACGCTGTTTATGAAAATCCGGTTACAAACCGGATATACGAGAGATTTTGCGCTTTTTTGTGAAGGGCAAAGCACCTGAGGAGAACCGGATTTATGAACAAAAGAAGATGTGTTTCACTGTTGTCAGTGCTGATTCTGGCACTTGCGGCTCTTACTGTATATCTGTATTTCAGGTGTTCTCGACCGGATCACCTCCAAACTGCGCAGCGAGTCAGCCATAATTTACAACAACAACTCAAAGGTGCCGCACCTGCAGTTGTAGCCGGCCGTTTGGCCAATGTGCCGCAGAAAACGATTTCCATCCGGAAAAACAGCACCGAACCCACTCTGGACAGAGATGAGCTGCGCAAGTTGCGGGCGACTTACAGCCGCACACGTTTCAATCCGGGCGTTAAGAATGAGCGCGACGGCAGAACCGTTATGCTGGCCGGACGGCGTATCAGCGTCGGCGAAACGGATGACCTGCCGGATTTTCACAACTCTCCCCAAATTCCGACCCGACGGTACACCAAACCTTACATAGTTTATGTGGGAGAACCTATAACTGCCGCCATTCGGCAGCAACTGCAGAAACAAGGTGTGATTCTGAGGGGCTACCTGCCGGATTTTGCATTTCTGACCGAGCTCTCCGCTGACTCACTACCTCGTTTGGAAAGTTGCACCGCAGCCCGGTTTGTAACTGAATACACGGCTGAGGACAAACTGGAACCGTTTATCAAAGCACTAACGGAGATCCGGCAGCCGAGCGATTCACTGCGCGTCTCAATTCAGACCCTTGATTCGGATGATCTTGCTGATATCAGCAAAGAAATTGAAAATTCCGGCGGTACTATTGAAACTGTCAACACTCTGCCTGAATGGGGTGTGATCCGAGCGGTTGTTTCACTTGCGAAAATCCGGGAATTGGCGAATCTGGGGGCGGTTCAATGGATCGAAGAACATGTGCCGGTGACCAAGCTGAACGACTTCGCCGCCGCTCCCGCGCATCTTAACGCCTCGGGTGCCTGGCACAGCTGGCATCTCAGCGGGGCCGATCAGATTGTGGGACATGGTGATACCGGCGTCGACACTGGTGATCCGGCTACGATCAAGGCCGACTTTCAAGGTCAAATCGCCGCCATCTATGATCTGGCCAACGGCGGTGCCGATGCCGCAGATTATGACGGACACGGCACCCATACAGCCGGTTCCATCTGCGGCAACGGTGCCCTGAGCAACGGAGAGTATCGCGGCATCGCCCATAACGCTAAACTGGTAGTGCAAGCCCTGGTGGATAAGAGCAGCGGCAGCTTCACCGGTATCAATGATCTGTACGGGATGTATATGCAGAGCTATCTGGCCGGTGCTACAATTCACTCTGATAGCTGGGGAGCGGATTACTACGGTGAATATGACTCCATGGCCCGCATTACCGACCTGTTTTCATGGACCTACAAGGATTTTCTGCCGGTTTTTGCGGCAGGTAACAGCGGTGCGGACATCAATAACGACGGAGTTGTGGATGCTGGCAGTATCACCAGCCCCGGAACCGCAAAAAATGTACTGACGGTCGGAGCCACCGAAAACGACCGCCCGTTCGCCATGGAGGGATACCGAGACGCCACCTACGGCAGCAAATGGTACTCCACCTATAAAACCAATCCGATAAAAGATGACAGGATATCATGGAGTGCCGCTACAAACCCTTATCAGCAGGGTATGGCGGCCTTTTCCAGCCGCGGCCCGACCGATGACGGCCGTCTCAAACCCGAAGTATGCGCACCGGGCACCGATGTCATCTCAACTCGCAGCACTATCAGCGGTGCCTCAACATTGTGGGGCATACTGCCATCCAACCAGGCCTACTGCTACAGCGGCGGAACCAGCATGGCGACACCCCTGGCCGCCGGTGCCGCTGCTCTGATACGTGAATATGTTGTTAAGCGAGCTGGCATAATCAGTCCCACCGCCGCCCTGATTAAAGCAGCCATGATCGGCGGCACCCGGTCACTGGCACCCGGTCAGTACGGCACCGGAAGCACACAGGAGATACCCTTCGCGCGACCTGACAACGTTGAAGGATGGGGTCAGACCGATGTGGAACACGCGGTGCATCCCGACGGCATGATGATCAGAGTGATCGACCGTATAGAGCTGCAAAGCAATCAGACAAACAGCTATGCGATCACGGTGGAAAAACCCGGATACCCGCTGGATATCATCATGTGCTGGGCGGACTATCCCGGTACAGCCGGTGCCGCAGTAACACTGATCAACGATCTGAATCTCAGCTTGCTGGATCCCGCCGCCAACACGGTATTTCCCAACGGAACAGATCAGAGTGACAACCGCAACACCGTCGAGGGAATACACATAGCATCCGCCGCTGCCGGCACCTACAGTATCAACGTCAGCGGATATAATGTGCCGGTTAGCGGAGTGCAGGCCGCGCTCTATATCCGCGGTGCCGTTGATGAGCCGCCGATTATTGTGCATCAGGCTCAATCCTTCTATAATGCGATACTGGCCCCCTATCCGGTAGATTTCAACGTTCAATCTCTTAACGTGTTTACCAACAATGAATTAAGCCTTCACTTCAACACAGGCACGTCTGTTGGAGTTACCGGTGTCTGGCAATCTGTACAGGCTGAGTGGTGCAGTAATGCCTGTTATCGCGCTTTTATACCGCACCATACACCCGACACAACCCTGTATTATTACATTTCCCTTAGCGATCAGTCATACAATCTCGAACTGCCGCAGAGTGCGGTCGCATCCAACTCCTTCTTCCGCATGCACCTTGGAACCCCTACCGAACTCTCTGTTTTCGGTCAGCCGCAGGAATACGGTGCCGTCTCTCCTGGTTACGGCACCAATCTGCTGCTCTCCGGTGAAACATTCACCGCCTCTGCTCTGCCGCAGAACATCTCGGCAACCGAGCGTTTAGCAGCGGCCAGCTGGAGCGGAAGCGGCGATATTCCGGCATCCGGCACCACCAACCCCTTTTCACAATCCATCCATCAGAACAGTACACTCACCTGGCACTGGCACACGCAGTACGCACTGCAACGCGACATCTACCTGCACAGTGTCGATTATCTGTTAACCGATGACATCAGCTGGCACTGGAAAGATGCCATTGTGCCGGATCAGTGGACGCCCGAGGTGCTACAGGTTAGCGGACTGAATTATTCGCAACTCTACGCTTTCTATGGCTGGAGCATTGACGACGCACGCTGGCCCGATGATCACTCGCCGGCACCTAACCCGCTGAACTCGCTCGTAATGAGCAACGCCCTAGTGCTGCAGGCCAATTATATGGAGCTCGGCACTGATGCGGATGACGACAATCTGTACGACTGGTGGGAACTGCGCTTTTTCGGCACCACCAATGCTGCCGTAGAGCTCGAAAGCGACCCTGATAAGGACGGCTGGAGCAACCTGGCGGAGTCGCGCGACAACACCAACCCTCAGGATCCATCCAGTTACCCCACACCTCCTTCCATAACCGTTGTCCCGCTGCACCCCTTCCAGAGTGACCGTCCCCCCTGGCTGGTGACAGCCGATGTTATCGACAACTTTCTGATCTTCAACGTGATCCTGGAGTGGAGAGAAAAAGGTGAAACCTCCTGGCGGCAGGTCGAAATGACTTACAGTGAAGAAAATCTTTTCAGTGCCGTGATTTCGCCGCCGTCACACGGTGCCATTCGTGTCGATTATCGTGTAATTGCTTATGATCTAGTTGGTTATTATGACAACAGTTTCATGTCGAGCTCTCCGGTCTACAGCGTTATCGGTGATTATGACACACCCTGGCTGGCGGTAACCCCGGCAACCCTCGGCCTGCATGAAGTGGCAATGCAACCGACTAACTTCACCTGCACGATCGCCAATCTGGCGGGGGCCGACCTGGTCTGGAGCGCGTGTGTAGCCAGTGCCGTCCATACCTTCAGCGCGGGTGACCCCGCCTGGCAGCACTCAGGCACCAACGACCTCTGGAGCGTCACCACCCACCGCACCTGGAACGGTGAACCGGTCTGGTATTGCGGCAACACCAATAACTACCGCTATTCCGACCTCTGTCACGCCTCACTCGACACGCCGCCCTTCACAGTCGGTGAAAACGGTATTTTGCTTTTCCGGCACTGGATGAAATTTGAAAAATACGGCCCGGATAAACCTCGCCACTATTGGGATGGCGCGGTCATCATGATATCAACCGATAACGGACTCTCCTTCGCAAGTATTGAGCCGGTTAACGGTTACAACGCCCTGATTGAGCCGAATTTCGACTCCCCCTTTCCCGCCGACATGCCCTGCTTGGGAGATACCGGCACCGGCTGGCGGACAACCATGATTGATCTCGCTCAATTCAACGGCCAGACCGTTATCGTGCGTTTCGAGTTCGGCTCCGACCGCTACACTATCGATGAAGGCTGGTATGTGGGTGGTGTAACCCTGCTGGATACCGACACCGCTCTGCCGCCCTGGCTCACGCCAACCGGTGCCTGGAACGGCGTGCTACCCGATCTTTGGAGTGACTCGCTGACGCTGCAGATTGATCCGGCACCGATGCATACCAACAGTGAACATGTACTCTGTTTAAGGTTTTCCGGTAATGATCCGCAAAATGAGCCTATTGTCGATCTGTCCCTGCGTCGCGGCTTCGCTGTTACAGCGCAAACCACCGGCAACGGTCATGTCAACATACCTGATCCAGTGATTTTCCGCGCTGAAAGCGCTGTGATCGATGTTCAGGCCGATTACGGCTCCTACATCACCAATATAGCCATCAACGGAGTTGGGCAGCCAGGCGATTATAATTTTGAAGACACCTCACGTCTCTATACCCTTAAACCGGTAGCTGATAATTTAATGTTTACCGTTGATTTTGCCTTGCGTTCCTGGAATTTACAGAACATCAGTGCCCATGGCACGCCGCTGCCCGCTGCGGGTTGTTACACTGCCCCGCATGGCAGCAGCCTGGTTGCATCTGTAGAACCCGCGGTTTATGACGTCGATCCGGACATCCGCTACGATGCGGACGGGTTTATTCTGAACGGAGTAGCACCGCTCTCCTATGATCTTGCGACAGTTACACTTACACTGACTAATAATGCTGCTGTAACCTGGCGGTGGTGTACTAATTATCAGATGCACGCCTTCTCGAGCGGCCATGGCGTTGTGGTACCGTCGGCGGGCTGGTATACAGCCGGATCGGATGCCTGTACGACCGGCTATCCCTCGCTTTATTATCATCTCTCGCACTGGGCGGGTGATATCGACAGCAGCACGGCCGTTGCTAACACGATCAAGCTGCCGATGAACGCGCCAGCCACCTTATTTGCAAACTTCAGTGCTAATTTAACACCGACCCACGGTGTCCCGGAGCCTTGGCTGGCCGACCAAGGCTACTACGGCGACTTCGAAACCGCCGCCGAAAGTGACCAGGATGGTGACGGCATGGTCACCTGGCGGGAGTGGCGTGCCGATACCGATCCGAATAATGATCTTTCACTGCTGCAGCTTTCATCCATTACTCTGCAAAACGGGTGGCTACATATCGAATGGACCGGAGGAATCATGCGCACACAGATGTTGCAGAGTGCCGCAACACCGACGGGGCCCTGGATCAGCCTATACACCAACCTGCCCCCTGCTGCAATCAGCAATGCAATCTCACTGCCGCGCACAGGGGAACACCGTTTCTTCCGCATAGCCATACCGTGATCGCGCCCCGCACGCGGGACGCTGGTTCCACGGATTCACTGTAGTAGTAGCTTTTCAGCGGCATAGTTTGTTTGCTGCTTTAGCTTGGGCAGGCACTCATGTCCCCTGAAGTAGCCACTTTTTAAGCGGCGTAGCCCTATGTACTACTATCCGTCATTTTCTTGTTTTTTATGTACCAGCTAATCCTGGAAAACAAAGCGTAGCGTAGTAAGGCCTCCCTTGTGGTGGCAGTGATCCCGCATCGCGCATACGCGCCAATCTAAAGGAAAATCATGCAATTTGAGGAGATTACCGAGAAGCAAAAGGAATCGAGTCGCTACGCGGCTCGATAAACCAAGCTGTGTTCACTAGGCAACGATGATTTATTTCATGACGAGCCGCATAGCGACTCGCCTCCTGCTCC
>JAGYOL010000102.1 GCA_018399555.1 Kiritimatiellia bacterium
TAATTCAAATCAGGCATCATTCCTTGACCTTCCCGATCTCCCCGTCAAGACTGTCTAATGTGTAATCCTCCAATTCTTCAATTTTAACGAGCATAATTTTAGTCCTTCCGTAAAATGAGTTGCCCGGACGCGCATCTGAAGCAGATCCGCGACCGGTCAATCCCGACGTTCCGCTTTATGAACTGCATCTTGTGCAGCATCTTTAGCTTTGTCGACAAGGTTTCGCGCCATAACTCTAGCGTGCTTGACATCTTTTTCGGCACTCTGTTTGACTTGACCCTCTGCCTGATCGGCTTTGCCTCTGGCCCGCAATGCGTCATTGTCTGATAACGCACCGGCTGCCTCTTCAACACGGCCTTTAAATACTTTTGCTGAACCTTTCATAATAACCTCTTGCTGTTGTTCGTCGTTGGGATAAGCGTAGCGCACAGAGTCCGATAATACGATGGGGTCTAACCCTACCCAGACAAACTGAGGTCATTCGACCTTTAGTTCCGCGAAGTGCTCCAGATGGTCATCTTGCAGCGGAATGATTGTTTCCGCCAACAGCTTGCCGTCCAGTATGAGTGTGTTTACCTCTTGTGCGGCAGGTGCACTGCGTGCCACAGTGATATGATAGACCGTCTGCCGGCAACGATAATGGATTTTGAAAGAGGGCCATGCTGCCGGCAGCCGGGGTGTCAAACGTAACCGGCCGCCTTCAAGATTAACACCCAGCAGATTTTCAATCAGCAAACGGTACATCCAGCCTGCCGAGCCCGTATACCAGCTCCAGCCGCCGCGCCCTGTATGCGGCGCAACTGCGTAAACATCCGCTGCTACAACGTAAGGTTCAATTTGATACGTTGCTATATGATCGGGTGTGTCGCCGTGATGGACAGGATTCAGAAGATTAAAGAGTTCCCAGGCATGCTCGCTCTCGCCCATACTGGCAAACGCCATGGCGGTCCAGATGGCTCCGTGTGTATATTGTCCGCCGTTTTCCCGCACACCGGGGATATAGCCCTTTATATAGCCGGGTTCAAGCTCGGAGCTGTCAAAGGGTGGATCGAATAATTTTATGAGTTTGTTTTCGCGAAGAAGCAAACGCTGATCAACCGCACGCATGGCCTGTCGCGACCGGAGAGCTTCGCCGGCACCGCTGAGTACCGACCAGCTCTGCGACAGCGAATCAATCTGACATTCCGGGTTTGACTGTGAACCCAGCGGCCCGCCATTGTCGAAGAAAGCACGTCGATACCATTGGCCGTCCCAGGCGTTACTCTCAATATTTCGCTGCAACTGCTGCGCTTCCTTCAGGCAACGCTGCGCAAATTGAGCATCACCATGTGCGTCTGCCACTTTGGAAAACCGGGTAAGTATATCATACATAAAGAAGGCCAGCCAGACGCTCTCTCCCCGTCCCCGATGGCCCACCCGGTTCATTCCGTCATTCCAGTCGCCACAGCCGATCAGCGGCAGACCATGGTCCCCGAATTTCAATCCGTGCTCAATGGCACGTACACAGTGTTGATAAAGAGTGGCTTCCTCTTCCGACCGATTCGGCCTGTCATAATAGGCCTCCTCCTCCGGCTTCATCAGACGAGCTTCGATATATGCGACTTTTTCGTCCAGCACGCCGGTATCGGCAATGCACTCAATATATCTGCAGGTCGCATAAGGAAGCCATAGATAATCATCCGAGAAGTTGGTCCGGACACCGCTTCCCTCCGGGGGATGCCACCAGTGCTGCACATCTCCTTCGCGAAACTGATGTCCGGCGGCACGGAGCAGATGTTCACGCGTCAGCGCCGGTTCCGCATGCACCAATGCCATCACATCCTGCAATTGGTCGCGGAAGCCATATGCGCCTCCGGATTGATAAAACCCTGTTCGGCCCCAAAGACGGCAACTTAAAGTCTGATACAGCAGCCAGCCGTTGGCCAGCACATTTACCGCCGCATCAGGCGTGTCAATATTCACCGCACCGAGCGTCCGGTTCCAATAGGACCAAACCCCTTCCAATGCTGTGCGACCGGCTTCAGGGGCACGAAAACGACGAATCAGATTCTGCACATCCTCCGAACTGCGACCGACACCGAGACGAAAACTAGTTTCACGTTCCTGACCGTCCGCCAAAGAAAAAGCAACCTGGACGGCACCGCAAGGATCCAAGGCCGCCCCGACTTTGCCTGAGAGGCGTGTGCGCTTTAGGGCCGCCGGCTGTGCCAGACTCCCGTTTCTGCCGATAAATTCCTTGCGATCACCGGTGACAGTGCGCGTTGCATCATTGACATCCAAGAAGACAATGCGACCTGCAAAGTCGCTGTTGTAATGATTACGGACCAACAAAGCACCTGTTTTAATATCCATCTCTGTCTGAATGTGCAGCAGGTTTTTACGCCGTATGTCTCCCAGTACCCACTCCCAGTAACCAGTGACTGATATCCGCCGCGAACGCCCCGAAATATTTCGTATTTTAAGAGTCATGAATTTGACCGGTGCATCCATCGCAACATAAACCCACAGTTCTGAGACAATGCCGTTCTCGGTGTGTTCATACACTGTATAGCCGAAACCATGACGAATAACTGTTTTGGCAGTGCCGTGTGCCGGCAATGGCGTCGGCGACCAGTACTCGCCTGTCAGATCATCGCGAATATAAAAAGCCTCGCCTGTAACATCCTGAACGGAATCGTTGTTCCAGGGAGTCAAACGGAATTGATGCGCATTCTCCAGCCATGTGTAAGCCGAGCCGCTCTCCGAAACAACAGTTCCGAAATGGGGATTGGCCAATACATTCACCCAGGGCATCGGAGTCAATCTGCCGGGCTGAAGAGTGATAACATATTCATGACCGTCCGGCGTGAATCCGCCGAACCCGTTATTGAAAATCAGCTCCCGCTCCGGAAGAGGTGTCGGCGGACGGCTGCTGACTGCCCGTACGGTTTCAATATCCGGCATCACCCGTTCCAGAATACTGCGATGTTTCAATTGCTCTTCGAGAGTTCCTTTCTCATCGTCCAGTACAACCCGGGCAACAGCCTGTAGCAGCACACGATCCTCGTTGGAAATATGCTCCTGCCTTCTGACAAATATGCCTCCGGGCTTATCCAGCATTTGCGCTTCAATGCCGGATGCAACCAATGTCGTTATCTGTTCATGCAGCGATTGTAAATATACCGATACGTTTTCGTTCATAATGACAAGTTCAACCGTCAAACCTTTCATGCGCCAGTAAGAGTGCGCTTTGATCAACTGGGCGACGATTTCAATATTGTCAACATTGCTGATGCGCAACAGAACGATCGGCAGATCGCCTGAAATGCCATACCCCCATAAGCTGCTCTGACCGCGTCGGTTGCGACAGAGCACATGCGGGTTGGCCCTGCGGGCTGGATCAGCATAAATAAGAGCCCCGGTTAAATGGCCGTAGAGCTGAGCTTCCGTTTCAGTGGCATTAAGCTGATGCAGAGTCACCTGACTGTGAGTCCAGGCTAAATCAAAGGCCCGTTCCGTCATACTGGGGTTCTGATATTTTTCGGCTTTTGCCAATGCCGCTTCTCTGGTCCCCGTTACTCCGATAATCAGATCAACAGTAACTGATCCATGCACAGGAATGGCCACCGTGCGTCGTAATGATATAATGGGATCAAGCACAGAACCGACTGTGTTGGATAGTGCGCTCAAGCTCTGCATCGCAGCCGGACAGGCAAGAGTGCCGCCACGTCCTACAAACCGGACACGATCTGTTTCACAGGAAACCTCGCCCGCTTCATCAGTGTGTGCGGGCATCAGATGCAGCAACCAGGGGGGACGCTCTTTCACTGAACGGGCCCGACGACTGCAGAGAAGCGTTGCGGTCGATGGCATAAATTCAGTCTGCACAAAAAGATTACTGAATGCCGGATGAGACTCATCAGCATCTTGAGTTGCCAGCACAACCTCCGCATAACTGGTTAACTCAATAAATCGTTCAGCACCTGTGCGGTTGCTGATCGTGATGCGCCGTAACTCCACATTATCTTCAGGTGACACACAAACCTCGGTGTGAATGTCGAGGTCAACAAAACTCTGACGGAACTCGGCCCGCGCCTGAGTGAAGATTGCTTCGTAATTCTTCGTCTCACCCATAACCGGCTGATAAGCGGATGAGCAGAATTTTCCGCTTGCCAGATCACGCAGATATACAAATATTCCCCGGTTGTCACAGGTGGTGTCCTCGCGCCAGCGGGTAACCGACAGATCGTGCCAGCGGCTGTACCCGCCGCCGGCGCTGCTGATGGCAACGTGATAACTGCCATTGGACAAAAGATGAACTTCAGGCACGGGTGGCGAGGGGTTCGTGAAAACCCGCATCACATTTGAATCGGTCAGCGGACGCACGGCGGCAGCGGAGGTGTCCTCAGTGAAAACACTGACCGCACTCTTCGGTACGCGTTCCTGCAACAGCAGCTCCGCCGCCTTGAGCAGCGGACATGCCATGAAACGTCGTGCCATGAGATTGCCCATCATTAAATTGCCCAGACTCAGCAGACTCATAGCATGATGATGGGTCATAAATGATCTGATCGTAACACTGGTTTCACCCGGAGGCAGATGCGCCGGCGTGTAGTCAACAGCCTCGTAAAAGCCGTAGGTTCCAGAACGCCCCTCTGATGTCAGACGCTGTAGATTTTCACACGCCTTGCGCGGTGAAACCAGTAATGCCAATACAGTAGCGTAAGGAGCTATCACCAAATCCTCGGCTAACCCTCTTTTTAAACCCAGACCAGGCACACCGAAAGCGCGATACTGATAGTTCAAATGAGCATCTTTACGATTGTAACCGGATTCAGAGATTCCCCAGGGTACACCGCGAAGTTTGCCATAGGCAATCTGCTGTTTGACCGCAGCTATATAGGTGTGATCCAACAACGTATTTTCATAACGGGGCATGATTAGCAGCGGCATAAGATATTCAAACATGGAACCGCTCCATGAAACCAGAGTAGGCCTGTCCTGAAGTGCCACCAGTAACCGACTCATAGCGAACCAGTGATCCTGCGGAACCTGCCCGAGAGCAATCGCGACGTAACTGCACAGGCGCGCCTCTGAAGCCAGTAGATCGTAGAATCCGGTGTCATTCCGATGTTCGGACAAATTGAACCCTGTGACAAACAAATTTCTGCCCTTGTCAAAAAGGAATGTGAAATCTGCCGCCGCCAGCTCATCGCATTGTCCGGCCAGTGCCTTCAGAGTCATCAAACTCTGATGAGCACGACCAGCACCTGCATCCAGAGCGTCGCTGAAAGCTGTGAGATACCGCTGCGTTTCTCTGTGTATTTGATCGCCTTCCACCTCAATTTTACTTAAAACCGATTGTATGGATACCTTGATAGCTTGCAAGTAATGAGAGTAATCAGACAGCGAAGGCACCTGGTCGGCACGGTGTAGCATTTCACGGAGTGCGCCATTTAGCGTCGTGCTCTGATTGGAGTTATTATCAGCTGGCTGGTCTTCTGCCCAGCACCTGAAACGGGGGGGAGTCGGCAAATTCAACCACGGCGCATAAAACAGCAACTCCTCCATGTGCGCCCGGCAGTGATGTTTCAATGCCAGTATCCACCCTCTGACTGCTTCATCGTTTTCCTGCGCATCTTCTTCAAGTAACCCTATTTGGGAAGATGCCATCTGTAACAACGAGAAGGAATCCCGCAGACCACGGGGATTTGCCGATAGTTGCGTCTGAAGTTTCAGAAGAACTGAATTTTCGTGCATCACCTCGCTGAGAATTCCTGTCGTGTCACGCAGACCGGCAAATATCTTTTCACCATACAGTTCCGTATCGACCAGTTCTCTCAAACCGGCACCGAGTGTTAGCAGATGACCGGAGAGGTTGCCGCTGTCTACACTGGAAATATAGAGCGGCAGGAGCGGCTGCAGCGTTTGTGTGTCATACCAGTTGTAAAAGTGACCGCGATACCGTTCCAGCCTGAGCATGGAAGAGAGTGTGTTCTGAGTGCGCCGGATCAAATCTCCCATGCTAAGATACCCGAAATCGAAAGCAGAGAGATTTGCCAGCAACGCAAGTCCCATGTTCGTAGGTGATGTGCGCGATGCAATTTTTGATGTTGGAACTTCTTGAAAATTATCAGGTGGCAGCCAGTTATCCTGCGCAGTAACAAAAGTTTCAAAATAATGCCAGGTTTTGCGTGCAGTATGCCGCAGGAAAAGAACCTGTTTCGCCGTAAGATCAAGAATTTCAGGTTTTATCGGCAGGCTGATCCACCATGCGATCCATGGCGCGATTATCCAAAGCACCAGTAACGGCAGCGTCATCATCAGTTGAACGGGCTGCTGAATGACCAGATATAATCCGGATGACAAAGCGACCGCCGGGACAACCCACATGGAGGTGAAGAATCCCGTTAGAGTGGTTGTACGAGCACGTTCAGAATCACTGGAGGTCTGCCATTCAAGTAAATGTCTGTGTGTCGCCATCCGTAACAACGTCCGGATTACAGCATCCAGACTGAGATACGCATGGTAGGGTAAAAAGGCCAGAGCCAGTGCGATTTGACCGCTTTGTTGTCCACAGAGTGTGGCTGATTTTCTTAAATGCATCCTAAGCGGAAGACCTGCTGACCGACGTAACGCGCTTATGAGCAGCGATACAAGAGCGGGCAGGGAGATAAGCGCAAGAACCAGCAGACACACGGAACCGGCCAGATGTGGATTGAAAAACCATGTGCCGATAATGAGCGCCATCTGACCAGCCGGAATAAGACTGCGCCGCAGGTTGTCAAAAATTTTCCACTGTGACAACATGGAGAGCGGATTGGCCGCACGCTTTTTATCCGGAACAGGAACTTCGGAAAGCAGCCATTGTACGAGTTGCCAGTCTCCCCGCATCCAGCGATGACGTCGGTCGGTATCGACATTATAACGGGAAGGAAATTCCTCGTAAAACATCACATCACTTACAAGTGCGGAGCGCGCATGACACGCTTCCAGCAAATCATGACTGAGAATCGTATTTTCGGGAAAACGCCCCTTTATGACCTGCTGAAAGGCGTCAACATCATAAATGCCCTTGCCGATAAAAGAACCTTCGTGAAACACATCCTGATACACATCGGAAACTTCCCGCGTATAGGGATCAAGACCTGTCTCGCCGGCAAAAATCCGGACAAACCATGATCGGCGGGAGCCGGGCAGACTCGCTTCAACGCGCGGCTGCAGGATACTGTAGCCTGTTGTGACAACCTTGCGATGCGCATCAAACAGAGGACGATTCAGAGGATGGGCCATGGTGCCGATCAGATGCCGTGCACTGTCGCGCGGCAACTGCGTGTCTGTATCAAGGGTGATTACATAACTGATCAAAGGCAGTACCGCTGTATCTCCAACGATCTCAGTAAAACATGATTGACATCCCCCCCGCAACCGAGAGTTAAACTCCATCAGCTTGCCGCGCTTGCGCTCGTATCCCATCCACACACCTTCTTCGCCATTCCAGCGGCGCGGCCGATGAAACAGAAAGAAAAGATCACTGCGGTCACTCGCATATTTAATGGCTAATCCTGCGATGCCGTTCTTTATTCTCTGCAGCAGATCATGATCTTCCGGGCGATGTTCTGATGACGCGTCGCAGAAATCCGTAAGTACCGCAAAGTGTAAATGTGTATCCCTGTTGGCAAGGTAGTGAATCTCCAGTTTTTCAACGAGACGGTCGATGCTTTCAAAACTGGTAAGCATGGTCGGAATGACCACCATCGTGCGATTCTCCGGAGCAATTCCCGTCGAAGTCTCCAGTCGCGCAAGCCGGGCGGGTCTGACCAGCAGAGCGGATAACCCGTTGATCAGCGAGACCGCCAGTTGACTGACACAAAACGCAAAACATAGCACAAAAAAGATAAGCCCGACTCCGGATGCGCCGATCAGTATAAGATGCCACAGAATACCGATTGTCGCCAAAGCTGTGAAAACGCCGATACCGCCAAGATAAAAGGCCAGAGGATGATGGTGAATGCAGCGTTCAAGAACTGTCCGCCAAGGCCATCGCACACCAACCTTCGCTCCCAGTAGCGAACGCCCGTCGTCAACCAGATAATAACCGACATGCGATCTTCGCTCGCTGCAACCATTGCGCCTGGCACCTTCGGCGGCCTGCGCAATGGCTGTCCCGGCGACTTCAACCTCTGAGCACCGACTGTGAAGAGCAAAAAATTCCACAGCGTGACGATAGCAATCACGTGTGGGAAAATCCATCTTCCGATAAATATCGCACGGATCGGTGCGCAAAATTTTTTCCACCGGGCTCATCGTTTCAACAAACTCTTTCCAGTCCATGACACTCAAAAAACGCAGACTGACAATGCTGTGACTGACAGAGACTTGATCGGCGGCCTGATTCTGGCTTTCCTGCTGGATCATCTGCTCGATAGTCAACCCATGTTCAACAAGCCGCTGCTCAAGCCATGTGCGGGCGAGATGCAACACGGGGCTGTGCAAAGATAAATGCTGACAGAACTCAGATACGAAGGCACTGGAGACCGGCAAATCTGACTTGGCCATCTCAGCCACAACAACCACGAGTAGGGATGGATTTGTTTCCGCCATAGCCTGCAGGCGCTCAACCCATATATCTGCCAGTTCACGATCCCTGCCGGCATTCAGCAAACGTGTCGTAATGCGCTGTAAGTTGTCTATCAGACACAGACGCAGCATGATCGGAACAGCCCACAATTCACCCAGTTTCAGTGGATGATTCGTCTGATATGCGGCAATGAACGCACTGAGTTGACCGGCTTCTATCTGGGCATCCACATGAGAAACTAATTCAAGAATTACATCATAAACGCGCGGCAGTCTGGAGGAAATACCATTAACAAGACAAGGTAGTTCACGGCTGTATTTTCGCGGCAGATGCCGCTCGGCAAGTTGAATCTGCTCTTCTATCAGACCGAAATTATCATAGAGCCACTCAGCCGCCGGCGTAATACGCTGACTCGGATTGACTTCCAGCGTCATACGGTTGAATGTTTTGAGGATTTCCGCATTCCGGCTCAGTCTGCTCAGTAACTGGCTGGATCCCCGCCCATTGACAATTTGATGAGAGTCGGCCAGTCTCCTGGCATGTCGGATCAGTTGCTCGATACTGAAAAGCTCCGCACGTAAGGGAGGCTCACTCGCTGGTAATTGCGTGTATGCGTGTCGGGATTTCCATAATTTCCACATTGATATAACAGGCTGCATGGCGTTCTTTCAAGCACAGGTTCTGAAACGAATTTATTATGCTTGAAAGCGCACAATCAGACTATGGGGTCAAACCCTACCGTGAGAATTAATACGCAGATTTATGAAATAAGGTTGCGTTCATTTTAAGACTTGCTCAGCGGGGCAGCTTCAGCTTACGTGCTGCTTACAGACTTTACGGAAGTGATAACCGTAAATTGCCAGCGTGATTGCATCCGGCAGCAGACGGGGATGTCGGGTCAATGTCCAGAACATCAGTTTCCAGTACTGCAGACGCTCACGACCCGCAATTCCGAGTCTTAACATAGCGCGTATTATGGCGAGGATCTGATTGAATTTAAGTCTTCCGCGCATTTGCGGCACCTTGTATTCACTGAGAAAGGTTTTGATACGATTGTAGTAGGGGGCGGGATCATAAATATTGTCCAGAATGCGTCGGTATCCCTCCTTAAGCGTTGCAAGACTCATCG
>JAGYOL010000103.1 GCA_018399555.1 Kiritimatiellia bacterium
CTCCTTTTTACAACTGTTAAGCACACATACTACCATGATGCGCACAGCCGTAACAACCTCACTTAATTTATAGCAGAATGTTTATCAAAATCCCCGTATATGTGCAAGCAGCCTTTTTCAGATTACTCTTACGCGCAAATTGCATGACTTCGTGTTAAAGATGCCGCTTGACGCTGCACTCCGAATAAATTAACATAAGCACAAATTCGGCGTTTGGTACGTTAAATGCTGGAAGCTGACACTCATTTTTAACTAGCTCATAGGGATTATTTCAAATGCCTGGCCCGACTATCAGTTTGAGTCAACAGCAGCGTCAGATAATGACGCTCGCACCGCAACTGCGGCAATCGCTGGACATGCTGCAGATGCCTGTTCTTGAACTGCGTGCCGCCATACTCAAGGAGATGGAGCAGAATCCGACGATCGACGGGGTCAAAGACCCTAACGAGGAGATTCTATCCGAGATTCAGCCGGAACCGGCACCCTCCAATGTGGCAGATGGTGAGTTGAACGCCGATCCGGATGTGGATGCTATTCTGCGTCAGGATGATGAGTGGCGCGACTATTTCATGAAGGGTATGGAAAACTTCTCGAATAATGATGACGCGGATGAGAAGCGCCAGTATCTGCTTGACTCCATTCGTCAGACAACCTCTTTGCAGGAACATCTGCTGGAGCAGCTGACGCTGGTTGAGCTGGGCCCCAGTGAACGTGAGATGGCAGTTATGCTGATCGGAAACATCGGCAAGGACGGTTATTTCACCGGCAGCATTCCGGATCTGGTTATGATTTCGGGTATGCGTGAAGACGATGTTCTACGGATTCTAAGAGTCATACAGGGTTTTGATCCGCCGGGGATCGCTGCAACCTCGCTGCGCGAGTGTCTGCTGGCGCAGCTCGAACTGGTTGAAGACTCACCCTGGGAGGATGAGGCCCGTCTGTTGATTGATAAATATCTGACCAGGCTTGCCGCGCATGATGAAAAATTTCTCTGCGGAGTGTTGAAATTAACCAACGATGAACTGCAGCATGTCATCCATTTGATTCGTTCGTTCAACCCCAGACCGGGACTCATCTTTGAAGAGCAGAACACCGAGTATGTCGAGCCCGAGGTTTTTATTGAACGCGAGCAGGGCCGGTTTGTCGCCAAGGTTGACGGCAAGCAGCTTCCTTTTATCCGCATCAGCAAGCATTACCGCCGGATGCTGGAGGATCCCTCGATCAACGCTGAAACAAAATCCTACATCCGAGAGCGTATCCGGGCGGGAGCATTTCTGATTCGAAGCATCCATCAGCGCCAGGAGACAATCAGAAAGATCGCACAGGAGATTATCGATGCCCAAACCGATTTTCTGCTCAAGGGCATTGAGGGACTCCGACCGATGACAATGGCGGAGGTGGCATCCAAGGTCGGGGTGCATGAAACAACTGTCAGCCGCACAGTCGCCAACAAGTACATGAAAACCGATGTGGGCGTGTTTGAGATGAAATACTTTTTCACGCCCGGATTGAAGACCCGTGACGGCTCAACTGTCTCCAACAAGTCGGTGCAGGATATTATTCAGAAACTTGTCGGCCAGGAAGACCCCGCAAATCCTCTCTCCGACCAGGCCATTGAAGCGGCGCTGCGCGAGCAGGGCATCAATGTGGCGCGGCGCACAATCTCAAAGTATCGCGGCATCCTTAAAATACCCCCTTCGCACCGCCGTAGAATCAAATAGCTCTCTTTTGTGGTTGACAGGTCACTCTCTTTCGGCTAACTTTCGAACGGTGTAATGTGCTTTGTTTAATTTTTCAGTCTCATACCGTATCGATCGTGATAGTGTTGTGGGCTGAAAGCTGATATGGAGGCTGTTATGAACTGTGCCGTGATCAAATGTACGATTATCTCGGGTTCCCTCATCTTAAACTCTGCGGTGCTCGGTGCCGGCGGTGGAGCCAGACTCCTCGACAGCGGCACTGAGGAAGCGTTTCTGGCACTGCCGGATTATGTCAGTGACCCTTCACTGACGGTAACCGGTGCCTGTTCCGTAACCTTCTCGCTGACTGATAACGACGGCATAGTGGTCAAAGATGCCGCGGGGGTGAACGACATTCTGCTTACCTGTCAAAACGCCGAGAGCATCGGCTTGGCAAGAGAGTGGCTCGATATCGGTCCATACACCAACAGCGAAGCCGCGCTTTATTTCGAGCACGGCGCATTGGCGCAGAGCGTGGAGAGTATTTACCCGGGCATCCAACGAGCCTTGATCTGCAACGGCGGCGAACTCTCGGAGCTCTATTATCAGGGCATGACCTCAGCCGGCAAAATCCTTCCTGATAATGCCGACACCAAAAGCGCGTCCATCGAATTCTGGGTACGCCCGGACGCCTCAGTTTTCAACACCCAGATCAGCACTCTCTATGAGACTGGCGGCGGCGTCGGCAGCGGCATTGTTATCGACCACGGGGTACTGAAAGCGGCAGTTGGGAGCAAGATGGCTCAGGTTGAATATGATTTGAATGCGGATACGTTCGACGTTCTGCCGCAGGATCCAACCAACGAGTTCTTTCAGATTGTATTTGTGATGGATCTCGACAACGACAAAAACCAACTCTATGTCAACGGCACCCTTGTTGATGATACAACCGGCAATACAGTCGGCGACTGGGACGGTGGTGACAGTGCCGGTGTCGGACGCTTTCAGGGTGCAAATCACGGCGGATTCATCAGCCCTGCCGCCGGCACCGCTTACGACACATACTATTCAGGTGCGATCGCCGCGATCCGCTTCTACGGCGAGGCTCTCGACTCATCCCGAATTCAACGGAATTTCGAGACCGTGACCGTTCCCAGCTCGGTGGCACCCTCTGCTCTCGGCGTAGCTGGCATTTACAACAGTTCAGGCACACTCATAACAGGGCTCGGTACTCCAATCACTCTGGCCTCCGGCGGAGTTGTCACACTGGATTCAGTCAATGGCAGCTTCACCTACGATCCGAGTGGTCTTGAAGGCGTCAGCAACCTGTGGAGCGGCTGTGTTGTGACCGACACCTTTGCCTGTCAGATTACCAACAGCGCACACTCCAGCGACGCGGCGGTTACTCTGGAGATACAAGGAGTAAGCCGTAGCGGGATTGCCTCGGTTAATGCCCGCGAAGGCGACATCAGCACTTTTACGGCTGGTCAGCTGCAGGCCGCTGACCAGTTGGATCACGGTGATCTGAATCCTTTTATCGCCTACTACGCCCATCCCGACCTGGTGGCGGAGCCCTACAACAACCCGACCACCTGGCACAACGCCGGTTCGGGCGGCAACTACTTTGACGCCACAACCGATACAGTGGAGCTGAGACCGGTCATCTCCGGTTTCGGCGGCATCCCCTACGCTGTAACGCAACCTATGGCAGGCGCAACGGCACCGTCATTTCTTTCCAGCGGAGACATGAGCATTGAAATCTGGTTCAAACCGGATTTCAAAGCAACCGGCCAGCAGGTGCTATTTGAATTCGGTGGTAGCGGACAGGGCAGTATGCTTGTTTACAATGCCGAGAAAAACGCGGTCGAAGTTTATGTTGACGGCGGCAGTGACTTGGACAGCGACCTGCAGCTTTACGCCGTTCTCAGCGGTTTGAGTTTCAATGAATTCAACCAGGTCATTGCTCTCTTTGACATTCAGAATGAGGGTGCCCCCGACACAGTGACCCTCTACCTGAACAACACTCCTGAAGCCCCCTTCAGTACGGGCAAGAATGCCACTGCGTCCAATCCGGCCGGGGCGATCAAACTGCTGAGCGGAACCGATAAGGCCGGCATCGGCTCACTCGCAGGCGCAACCATGGCTTTTGGCAAAGAGCTTCCTGCCTTCACCGGTCAGATGAGCCATATGCGCATTTATTCGGGCGTGCTTGACACCGATCAGATGGCTCAAGCTTATGAATCGATCCGGCGTCCGCTCACCGCCGTGACCCAGACAACCTCGCCACTCGGGGCGACCGTGACCCTCAACGCCGACCTGACTATCGGTTACGATGCAGGCTCGCTGACAACCAACATACCCGTCGGTACAGTGGCTACCGATTATATCACCTATCAGTTCAAAGACTCCGGGGGAACAACCATTGAGCGTACGACCCCTGTGTTGATCAGCGGAGCGGGCACTGCAATCGCCCGTGATGATTTCATCAGCATCAGTCAGGATACGGGTGCCACCAACTTCAATCCCATTCTCAACGATACCTGCGGAGCAGGTGCTCAGATTTTAAACAGCGCGGTCGGGGTTGCCAGCTATCGTGCCGGTTTCACCAGCGGTACATATCTCGGAGAGATTGCTGATTTTCGTGATGAAAACGGCTACGGCTGGGCCTATATGTGGAATGCGCCAACCGGCTGGGTGGATAATCTCCCCTACGACGGCACCAGCGGAAAGATAACCGATACGAATGCCTACCAGTTTCTTTTATGGAACGACGGCAATGGCCGCTGGGCGGTTAACAGCGACAACATTTCCAGCACCGGCGAACCCGGCGGATGGGTGCAGTTGCATGCCAGCGGAGGTCATCCCGGCTCAGGCCCGGAAGATCCTGCTCAGACCACCGTGCAACGACGTCCGATAACCGCCTATACCGTCAGCGAAGCCGGCTATTACGGCATCAGTAACGGCTGGGTTAAGAAGGGCAGCGAGTTACAGAATCCCATTCACGTTGTGGTGCTGGTGAATGACGAGATTAAATTTTCTAAAATCGGTCCCAACGCCACCAGCATCGATTTCAACTGTGAACTTGGTTATCTTGAAGCGGGCGACACCATTTACGTCGGCTTCGGTGCCTATCTAAGCCGCGGCAACGACGGTTTCAACTTCGACTATTCGATTGTCAAACTGCCGGGTGCCGGTGCGCAGGTGCCTGATTCCATCGGCACCCTCACAACCGACGGCACTACCCTGACATTCAACCCCGGCACAGGTTACCGCACACTGGCCGCTGGCGAGAGTATCTTTGAAACTCTGACCTACACTGTGTTGGATGACGGAGAGTTGACAACCGCCACCGTCACAATCGAAATCAAAGGAGTTAATGACGCTCCGGCCGGCGTGCATGATACGCTGACAATTTCAGAGGATGACACCCTGGCTGCGGTGAATGTGCTGGCCAACGACACGGACCCTGACAAGGGTGACCCGCTGAATTTTACTGTTACCTCCATTCAGAACTCAAATGTAAGTGTCGGCACGACGTTCCTCTCGGAACTCAGTGCGAGCGTTACACTTGATGTCGACGGAAACTTCAGCTATAACACGACAGCGGTGACCAACCTGCTCAACACTCTGTCACACAGCAATATTGTTTACGAATCATTCTCCTACCGGATGCAGGACGAACTCGGACTCGAGGCCCCCGCACTCGCAACGGTGACAGTCAGGATCATCGGCGACAACGATCCGGTCAGAGCGGTATCAAACAACTACACCATCCTGCGCGGGCAGAACATCCAGGGCAATCTGATTCTGGACGACACCGGCAACGGCACGGATTATGATCCGGACTCATCCGACCTTCTAAGCATTACCGCTACCGAAACTGCGGGTGTCGGAGGCGATCTGCAGTTTGAACAGCGTCAGATCAGCCGGGTGATCGGTTTCCGCGGCAAAACAACAATCAACGGTTCCTCCCGGAGTGTAACTTACGATCCGATCGGTGGACAACTTGCCAATCCGGTTGTTTTTACTGCGCCCGCAAGCTACAACGACGATGAGCCGGGCGAGGTGATGATCGGCGCTGTCGATCCGCTTGCCGGCACCTTCAAGGTCAGATTCAAGGAGCAGCCCGAGGGAGGCGCAGCTTCCGACGGCGACGGTGACACACACGCCGACGAGACAATCTCCTGGATGGTCTTTGACGCCGGTGCTTACACCCTGCCCGACGGCACACGCCTCGAGGTGGGAAGCGTTACCACCAACCACTATCGCCAGATGACCGGCGGTTCAACTTGGGCAACGGTTGCCTTCCATACCGCCTTTACGAATCAGCCGGTTCTGATTCACCGGCTACAACGCTTGAACGATCCTTTCAACGAAATCTACACCACCAGAGTGAACAGCACATCGCCGCACACATACGCTGCCAGCGCGGTCAGTTCAAATGAATTCAGCGTAGCGATTCAGTGTTTTGAAGGTGACGCGAATGACTCCACCCCGGTTTCAGGTACAATCGGCTGGTTGGCTATTGAAGTCGGCAGCGGCACTTGGAACGGCTCTGCCTATCAGGCCGATGTCAGTGCCAACAGCTTCAATGAGGACGGTGTCGTCAACAACTTCAGTGTTGATTTCGGCGATGCTCCCGACATCATCGCATCGATGGTCACTTACGCTGGTGCTGATCCCAGCGCGTTGCGTTGCGACTGGATCAGCGGCACGCAGTATAAATTCATCTCGGATGAAGACACCGTTTCCGATATCGAGCAGTCGCACGCCGATGAACTGGCAAGCTTCCTGGCTATCGGAGGCTCAGCCTCTGAAATCCGCGCCTTTGACAGCACACCACCGGAGGGATCCTTCACCTATGATTCATCGACGCTGAGCGGAGTCAGCGGCACGATTGTTGAAATCTTCACCTACACAGTGAGCGACAATCAGGACAGCTTTGATACCGGCACGGTCACAATAACAGTCGTCCCGCCATCCGGATCACTGCTTATTGTTCGCTGAAACGCTGTGCGTTTCAGACGATCATTTTCTGCAGGGGGTGGGTGAAACCACATCAGGATAGCTGTGCAATATGGCCGGTAAGATCACCGGCCTCAGAGAAGGGTAGCCGCGTGACATGCTGCTACGTCGGAAACCGTGACCCGGTGCGTTTTTCAGGGAAACAACGTACCCTGTCTACAGCATAGTCCATGGTGACGAAGCAACAAACTGGCCTCGGGATATGTTCTTCCTGAACAAATCCTGAAACTGACATTCCGTCTTCAATAATCTGCTCGCTTTCTCATGACGGTTTTGTTATTTTCAAGGTCTTATTACTGCGAGCTATTTCAATCAATCAACGAAAGCGAATTATGAAGAAACCAGAATCTGTTACATCAGCATCACGACGCAATTTCATTAAAAGTGCAACTGTTCTTTCGGCTGTTTCGGTCTTCCCCAACATCATAAAAGCCGCACCGGTCAAAGCTAACGAGCGCATCAACCTGGCCTGTTGCGGGATAGGTTGTCAGGGTGCCAATGTAATCAACAGTCTGATGAAAACCGGCATGTTCAATCTGGTGGCACTCTGCGATACTCAGATGGGAGCAAAACACACCCAGTCGATCCTCAAGAAATATCCGGATGTACCGCGCTTCAAGGATTTCCGTCAGATGTTTGACCGGATGGAGCATCAATTCGACGCAATCTCAGCTGGTATTCCCGACCATACCCACTTCCCCGTCTGCATGCGAGCCATCCGCTCGGGCAAGGGAGTTTATGTTGAGAAGCCGCTGGCCCACACATTGCAGGAGTGCAACCTGCTGATTCAGGCTGAGAAGAAATACAAGGTGGCCTGTCAGATGGGCAATCAGGGTCACTCGGGCGACAACTACTATCAGTTCCGTGCCATGGTGCAGGCCGGGATCATGGACAACGTGGTCAAGATGGACGCGCACATGACCAAAGGACGGCGCTGGCACAAATGGAACGGGGATGTGCCCGACAGGAAAATGAGTTGGGAGCAGTGGTTCGACAAGGCCGACAAGATGCCGGCGGAGATGGACTGGAATACCTGGCTGGGACAGGCACCCTATCACAAATTCAAGACCGATTTCATCAATGGTGACTGGCGGTGCTGGTATGAGTTCGGTAATGGCGCACTCGGCGACTGGGGTGCTCACATCATTGACAGCGTGCATGAATTTCTTGAACTCGGCATGCCGGAAGCGGTGGAGTTGAAGATGATCAAAGGTCACAACAACTACGTGTTTCCAATGAGTTCCACCCTGAATTTCCGATTCCCGTCTCGCGGTCCTAAGCGTCCGGCCTTGGATATCGTCTGGAGTGAAGGTGTCGGCAATCTGCCTGATCTGCCGGATGGTTTTCATCGCACCAAAGCCGATGGCGGCGATGCGCCCCCTTCGGGCGGCAGCGGCAGCGAGGTGAAATCGATGAACCCGGGTAAGATCATCTACCGCGCTGACGGAGTAAGTTTCAAGGGCTCATCCCACCACAGTACGCTTTCGGTGATTAAAAATGATAAAGCCGGTGCAGTCTCAGCTCTGCCGGAGTATGAGAGAAAAACGCCTGATCATTTTATGGATTTCGCGCTGGGTGTTAAGGGCGAAAAAAAGTGCAACTCACGTTTTGAAGTGGCAGGTGAACTATCGAAGGTACTTTGCCTGGGGTGCATTGCACAAAGACTCCAAAGCTCATTCAAATTTGATCGGGCCACTGAAACCATCCCCGACAACAAGATCGCAAATCAGCTGTTGGTCGGTCCGCCGCCGCGAAAAGGGTGGGAGGAGTACTATAATATCTGAAGATTACACTCTCGTCCTGACACAATATCTGTTAGGATGACGATCAGTTTTCACTATATTGACACAGGAGAATTTTATGGCCGAAAAGAAACAGGGCAACAACACGCAGCTTGAAGCTGTTCTAAGTCAGATCCGCAAAGAATTCGGTGAAGCAGCCATCATGCGTATGGGGGATGAATCGGCCAGACAGAACATTGCGGTGATCTCGACCGGTTCCTTCTCTCTGAATCTGGCACTGGGTGTGGGCGGTCTGCCGCGCGGACGTGTTGTCGAGGTTTACGGTCAGGAGGCATCCGGCAAAACCACATTGGCGCTGCATGTGATTGCCAATGCCCAGAAAAGCGGCGGCATGGCTGCTTTTGTTGATGCCGAACATGCGATGGATCCGAATTATGCCATGCGCATCGGGGTTAATCTCGATGATCTTCTGGTGGCGCAGCCCAACTCCGGAGAGGAGGCACTTACCATAGCCGAGCAGCTGGTTAAGAGCAGTGCCCTTGATGTGGTGGTGATTGATTCTGTAGCAGCTCTGACGCCGCAGGCCGAGATTAACGGCAATATGGGTGATTCACACATGGGGCTTCAGGCCCGTCTGATGTCACAGGCGATGCGCAAACTGACCAGTTCCATCTCACAGACCAAGACTCTCTGTCTTTTCACCAATCAGACACGCGAGAAAATCGGAGTCATGTTCGGAAATCCTGAGACCACACCCGGTGGCAAGGCCCTTAAATTCTATGCATCGGTGCGTCTGAATGTTCAGCGCATCGGTGCTATCAAAGATCCGACCGGCACGGTGATCGGCAACCGCACCAGGGTCAAGGTTGTTAAAAACAAGGTGGCGCCACCCTTCACCGAAGCTGAATTTGACATACTCTATTCCCGCGGCATATCCTGGGAGGGTTCGGTGCTGGACGCTGCCGTAGCGCGCAACATTGTGATGAAACGCGGGTCATGGTTCAGTTTTGAATCGGAGCAGATCGGGCAGGGCGCAATCGCCGCAACCGAGTTTCTCCGCAGCAATCCCGAAGTAGTTGACAAAATTATCGAAAAGATCAATGAAGTTCCGGCTTCCGCCGCCTCGAAATAAACTTTCTGATCCATAATTCAGCCTCGTGAACACAGAGTTGCTGAAAAAATCGATTGTTTCTAAACCAGCGG
>JAGYOL010000104.1 GCA_018399555.1 Kiritimatiellia bacterium
TTCCGGTATTCCGCAAGATATTTACGGTCAGGAGCGGTCAGGAGCGGTCTGGAAAAGGCGCTGGTCAATATAGCCGGGCTGGGACACTATGAGCTTTTCCTGAATGGACGCAAGGTCGGGGATCATTTTCTCGCCCCTCCCTGGTCGGTCTATGAAAAGACGGTGTATTAAAATGGCAATAAAGTAGCGCAAGCATCCTGCCTACAAGCTTAAGATGCATAAAGTCGGGGCTTTCAATTAAGATCGGCAGTGGAAAGAATCTGAATGAAATCCGTTTGCATCATTTCCATTACCGCGATGCGTAATATGATAGATGGCACAAGGAAACTCAACTCTAATTTTCCAACCATGATGCAAGAGTATCAGAAAGCAAAAACACCCGTTAATCGCTATATTCTATTATTAGGTTTGACCCCAACACGCCTCGAATTTCGCCGTAAAGAGTCTGTGGGGCAACGCGTTTTATCCGCACTTCAGCGATGCTTCCCGGTTCAACTCCTTTGACCGGGGTGAACACAGCGATTTTGTTGCCGGGAGTGCGCCCTGACCAGCGTTCGCTGTTACGCAGACTGGGTCCGTCGACAAGCACCTCCTGCACGGTGCCCACCAGTGCCTGGTTGAGTTTCTGTCCACGAATATCCTGATCCGCAAGCAGTATCTGATTTCGTCTCATTTTTTCTGCGTCGTTGACGTCGTCAATCATCTCTGCGGCGGGTGTTCCCGGTCTAGGTGAATATTTAAAAATAAAAGCGTTGTCGAATGCGGCGATCTCCATCAGCGAACGGGTTTCTTCAAATTCTGCGTCAGTTTCGCCGGGGAAGCCGACAATAACATCGGTGGTCAGCGAAAAATCTGGCATGGCTGAACGCAGGCGTTTAACCGCATCAAGATAATCAGCACGCGAGTAGCCGCGCCGCATCATTTTGAGGACACGGTCAGATCCTGATTGAAAGGGCAGGTGCAGATGGTTGCAAATCTGCGGCAGCGAGCGCATTGCGTGCACCAATTCGTCGGTGCAGCCTGAGGGGTGGCCAGAGGTGAAGCGGATACGATTTATGCCGGGTACAGATGCGACCGCTTCAAGCAGTCGCGTAAAAGGTTCTTTATAACCGTTGGTGCCGTATGGGTCATCCGAATGCCAGACATCGTTCATTTTGCCGTAATTCATAACGCTTTGGCCCAGCAGGGTTACTTCACGGATGCCGTGTGAGGCAAGTGTGGAAATTTCAGCGAGTATTTCATGTGCCGGGCGGCTATATTCAGGACCGCGCACATCGGGGACAATGCAGTAGGCACAGCGTCGATTACAACCGAGAAGAATTGTGACGAAGGCGGAGTGACCGGTTTCGTTGTGGGTGTCGGGTACATCAGGAAAGGCTTCAGCTGCTGAAATCTCGCAGATGTTGGTTTCACCCTTGAGAACGCGTCGGACCATCTGCGGGATTGCGCCGCAGCGGCGTGTGCCGACTGAAAAATCAAGCAGGGGAAGTTTTTTAAAGATATCCTCTCCAATACGTTGGGCCATGCAGCCCATCAAGCCGATTTTGCGGTCGGGACGTTTCCGTTTGCCAGCGCACAGCAATCCAAGTTTGCCAATCGCTTTATCTTCGGCCTTACCGCGCACGCTGCATGAATTAACGATCACCAGATCGGCATCGTTTTCGCGTACTGCCTGTTGATAACCCGCCGCAACCAACATTGCGGCAACCGCGTCTGAATCACGCACATTCATCTGGCATCCATAAGTATGTATTGAAAACAACATAATCGGTTTTTCTAAAAGATGGTTGTCCTCTACTTTTTTTCCGGCACCTGGTCGGTAATTTTTTCGAGTATATTTACATAAGACCATTCGGGTTTTTCGATAGAACCGAAAACTCTAAACTCCAGCAGCAGTTTTTTAAAGGGGAAGGTGACCATTCGGATAATTCTGCCGGCAAATGTCTTTTGTCGGAAAAGAGCCACATGCACGGTGAAATCGAGATTGTCTTTTACGATATCGTAGTCGCCTTTGCCTTGGATGCTGAATACATCTCCCTCAATCAGAAAATTGTCTGAAGAAAGAATGCCGTTTTGGATTGTGAAATCAAGGGAACAGTCTGATTGATCAACCACTCGGTCGACACCGGGTATATTCCGGGATATATAATCGGTGAAGCCGGCGAAAATCGGGAGTCTTGTCAAAAGTCCTTTTTTCACGGCAAAGCTGCCTGCGCCGTTGATTGTATGCAGTTGATTCGTCCCGAGAAGTCCGGAGAGTTGCAAGTTGCCTGCACATTCGCCGATTCTGGCGTTGGTCAGGCTGAAGATTTTAGCGAGGTCTATTAAATCGATGGCGTTGAAGTCAACATTGGCATTGATTGCGGGGGGTATTTCGGGGGTGTTATTGATATCGAACTGAACATCTCCGCTGAGCGAACCTCCGGTTGGTGTATGGCCGAAGACATCCTTGAGATAGGCATGGTCACCTATGACTTTGAACTTTGCGTTGGCCTCCTGAACGATCAGTCCGAAAACCACGCCTGCGCCGATACGAACAGTTCCGTCAAGATCGTGCTTAACTGCGGAATTTGTGCTGACTGCGGCAACACCCTCCACTGTAACGACAGGCGGGCTTTGTGGTTGGAGGGGATTAAGCTCTCCACGGGTAAGGATATCGATCATTGTCAGAACGTCGTTGTGAGCCATGGTGGAAGTGCCCTGCACCCGGACACTCTCGTCAGCCTCATCATAAAAAAGGTTGCCTTCCAGTTTTCCGGTTGTATTGGCGGAGGTTAGATTATTTATTTCAACCGTCATTGTGCCGTTGGTTTCGCACGCTATCAGGTTCAGTCTGGCGTAATCAAGGGGGATATTGCGATAACGACAGCGATCCACACCGATATCGATATCTATCATGAAATCACCGTTGTCAATATTGGCAGCAAAGCTACAGTCGGCACGGGCTGCTTTTTCCACTGCGGTTATACGGTTCATTTCTTTGATGGCGCCGCGTGCGCCCATTTCCAACAGAAAAGGTTCCAGGTCCTCCTGAAAGGCCAGACCGCTGGCTGTTCCCGAGATGACATTCCGTTTCAGATCAACTTGAGTTCTGCCGGTTATCCGGCGATGCGGCGTATTGCCCTGCCACGTGATCAGAGCTGAGTTAAAGTAAATGACCGGTTCGTTAAGAGAAACGGTTGCTTCTGCTTCAGTGACGCTCAGACCGATCACACAGGAGTCATCGATAAACAATTTAAAGGGAGTCAGCGGTGGCAGTTGCCTGCGTTGTTTACGGTGTGGCGGTTTATCTCTCATTTTTGCCAGTTTTCTGAAAATACGGCGCGGGTGGTGCGGCATTTTCACGCCTGACAGGTGAATGCTTCTGATGCGTTCATTATGCGGGATGAAGGGGGAGAGTTTGAGAGTTATTTCGATCTTCTCGATTGTGCCGAATTTTTCGCCAGCCAGTTTGCGCGGTTCAGCGGTGATATCATAGAGATGCAATCCGCTGCCGAATGTAAAGGTTGCCCGCCCTATCTGGATCATGACATCTTCATCGGATATCTTTTCTTCAAGTCTTTTTACGATAGTTGTGGGGATACCGTGTTCCGCAACGTAGAGCAGAGCCGCCGTGCAAACCGCCAGCAGGGCTGCGCTCCAAAAGAGCAATCTGAGCAGATGCCCGAAAAATTTGAGAATTTTCCACATAATCCAAATATATCTTTAACAGACGGGTTATTAACGGTTGTGCAAAAGGGCTATTGAAGGATTAATAATAATGGGTTAATCAGACAATCGGTTGATCATTTCCATGACAATCCGGCCTGTGACAAGCAGGCTGTCAGCCGAAATTTTTTCCATGTTGTCCTCCATTGTATGCCAATAGTCATTTTGTTCAGGTCGACTGCCGAAATGGAAATCGATCAGGTTGACGGCGGGATAACCCAAATCCAAAAAAGCTTGATGATCATCCAGAATAGCACCGTTGTATAAACCGATTTTATCGCGATATCCGACGGCTTCAGCGGCTCGAAGTGCCATAACTTTCAATTCAGCGGTGGAGTTGCTTGGAAGGGTGATTGTAAGATCACGGTCACCGATCATATCCATAAGAATAACAGCTTTGATAGTGTTGTTCCGAGCTTTCATTTGGCGCGCCAGTCGTTTGCTGCCATGCAACCCATCGTTTTCCGAATAGGTGATCATACACTCTTCGCCATCCATGAAACCGAACAGGAAATTGAAAGAAAGAGGTTTTGCATTATTGATAATTCGGGCGAGTTCCAGCAGCAGGCCGGTTGAGGAACCGCTATCGTTGGCACCCTGAAAACCGCTGCCGACACCGGATTTTGTATCAAAATGTGAAAGCAGGACAATCCAATCTTTGTCGGTGCCGCGTACTTCTCCGAGCACATTGGCGAAGGTCGAGGTGCCATGTGGGGAGTGGTCAGTAAAGCGGTCGATCTGCGCGTCAATTCCGTTGTTACGCAGTTCTGCGCATAACCACTCGGCGGCTCGTGCCCCGTTAGGTGTGCCGGCGTCGCGCGGTGTATTTTCACGGATGAAGTTTTCAACGAGCTGGAATGCGTTGGAAGCCTGTTTCGGAGTGAAGTGCAGTTTAACGGAGGGAGCCAGTGCGGGGGCTTCAGCTGATTCATCAGGTTTACGGCAACCGTTCAGAGACATTAATAAAACGGGATAAATCAGCGTGAGGGACAGGAGTTTTCGCAAAAAAACAGTCATACTTACGTAGAGCTCCGCTTGATGGATGGGTTGTACGTCCGGTTCGCATTACCGCGTTTTTATGGGGTTTGGCAGTGACTCAATCCAGTGAGACACCAAGCACATCGAGAATGCGGTTAAGGTCATTATTATCATAAAAGTCGATTTCGATCATTCCTTTGGTGTGGCTGCCGTTTGCGTGGGTTATGCCGGGTGTCAAGCGTACGGCGGTACCAAAATGGTTGTGCAGGATATCGGTCAGGTTGTGCACATATTCGTTGGGCAGATCAGGTTTTGCACTGCGTTTGGGTGGAGCGTTAAATAATGCCTGCCGTCTTTTGATCAGATTTTCGAGACCCCGTACAGTCAGAGTATCGGAAACGCATTTTCGTCCGAGCAGAATCTGTTCGGATGGTTCCGGCACACTCAGCAGAACCTTAGCGTGACCTGTTGAGAGCATGTCGCCGCCGACCATTTGTTTGATCTCGTCAGGCAGTTCAAGCAGACGCAGAGTATTGGCGACGCTGGTGCGTGCTTTACCCACGCGGTCGGCCACCTCCTGTTGGGTAAGGTCAAACTTATCCGCCAGGGCGCGATAGCCCTCGGCCTCTTCGATGACATTCAGGTCCTGGCGCTGGATGTTCTCTACAATCGCCATCTCGGCTGCCCGTCGATCTTCGGCGTCGACTAAAATAACCGGCACCTTCTGCATGCCTGCTGCAATTGAAGCGCGCAGACGGCGTTCGCCGGCAATCAGTTCGAAGCGTTTGGCGGCGTTGCGTCGACAGATCAGAGGTTGTATAACACCGTTACTGCGGATTGAATCCGCCAACTCACGCAGAGTTTCCTGGTCAAAGCTGTGCCGCGGCTGCCAAGGGGAGCGTTCAATTTCGGCAGCCGGGATTTCGATTACAGAATTGCGGACGGGTTCGGCATCCGCTTTATCGGGTTTTTCTGGCGGCATCTCTTTTGTTGTCACGTCGCCTGTCGGTTTGCTGATCAGGGCTCCTAGTCCTTTACCCAGGTGGCTCTTATGTTTTCTGGCGGCGGATGATGCCGTCCGTTTTGATAGTGTGGAGCCAGCTGTAGGTCTTCCATTGTTTTTTTTAGCGGCACTCATGGATACATTCCAGGTCTGTCCATTCCGGTGGTTTCCGGAAGATTGAACATCAGGTTCATATTCTGCAGGGCGGAACCGGCCTGTCCTTTCATGAGGTTGTCGATATGGGAAACGACTCTCAGCCGGTTGGTACGCTCGTCCACACTGACGGTCAGGTTGCAGTAGTTGGTGCAGCGTACATTTGCCGTACCCATTGCAGCTGTACTGCCGAAAATCCTCACGAAGGGGCTGTCATTATAAAAGTCGGCATACATCTCCAAAACCTGTTTTTCTGTGACCGGTGTGGTGAGAGTGCCGTAGAGGGTCGAGAGGATTCCGCGGCAGACAGGGACCACCTGAGTTGTGAAGGTTACCCGTATCTCCTCTTCGTTTGAAAGCAGTGCAAGCTCACGTTCGACTTCGCAGATGTGCTGGTGGCCTGCCAGTTTATAGGCGTTCATCTGCTCATAGCGGGCGGGGTAGTGGAAGGCAGGACTGGCTTTTTTCCCGGCACCGGAGACCCCGGTTTTGCAATCACAGATGATGCTGAGCGGTTCTACCAATGAATTGCCAACTGCTGGGGCGAGACCCAGAATGCAACTGCATGCGAAGCAGCCCGGGTTACCGACAATCTCGGCATTGCGGATTTCATCGCGGTGCAGCTCGGCCAATCCGTATGCGTTACGGCCGAGCAGATCGGGGGAAGCATGTACAGGGTTTCTGCCGATGCGCGTGGCGTAGTCAGCATAGGCTTCTTCCGAGGTGAAGCGGAAATCCCCGCTGTAATCGATGATTTTGGCACCGCGTTTCAAATCGGCTTCGGCCAGCGTCATGCCGACTCCGTCAGGTGTTGAGTAGAGTACAACATCGATTTCGCTATCATTGACTGCAGGGTCATCAGGGGCAATAATCGGCAGATCGCAGAAGCCTTTCAGATGGGGATAAACGGAGGAAATGGAGTTGCCGACATCCTCTCTGTCGACAAGCACCGCAAGTTCAAACTCAGGATGACGCAACAAAAGCTCGGTTATGCCGACACCGCCGTAACCCAATGCTCCGACAATTTTAACTCTGATCATAAAATTCCTTGTCTCCAAAAACGTGTCTGAATGGCTCCGCTTTTTCTACTTTTTACTTTTAGTTTTCACAATGCAGTGGACACGTCGAACGTTCAAACTTATAGCGAAAATCACCCTTTTTATCAATGGTTTTCTCAGGGCCTTCGGTGGAATCGGACAAAAATTGATAAGTTCGTTGGTGGTGCGCCTGGCGGGGATTGAACCCACAACCTTCGGCTTCGGAGGCCGACACTCTATCCAATTGAGCTACAGGCGCATGAAAACGTTATATGATAAGGGTTGGATAAAGAAACATCAAGCTGATATTTTAAAAACCCGGGGCGGGCAGTTTTTTACGAAAAACACAACATTTAGTGTTTGCAATCAAATTTATAACAAGATATAGTTGTTCCTGATTTGTAAGAGGAGTGAATTTCAAAGTTAATACAAGTTGTTCAGATATCTGGTCAGCAGGAGGTTTTTATGGATAGGATGATTCAGCCCGATTTAATTCTGCGTATCAAGAAGCGTGACGGACGTGACGAAGCCTTTGATCTTAAGAAGATTGTCCAGGCGATCAACAGAGCCGGAGAGGCGTCGGGTGAATTCGGGGTTGATGAGGCGCGCAAGTTGGCCGTACGGACCATGGGGTTGATTCAGTCGCTGCACGATACCATGACATTGACGGTCGAGAATGTTCAGGATATTGTCGAGGAAGTATTGCTGAGTTCACCTTGGCGAAAAACCGCCAAAGCCTACATTATCTATCGTGATCAGCATGCGCGGATGCGTGATATGGTGAGAAAAGCTGATGTGGATCTGATTGACAGCTATCTTGGACGGGGTGACTGGAAGGTTCGTGAGAACTCGAATATGGCCTATTCTCTGCAGGGTCTGAACAACTACATATCGAGTGAAGTCAGCAAAATTTATTGGCTGAACAAGATTTATCCCGCTGAGATTCGCGAAGCTCACAACAGCGGGGCTTTGCACATCCATGATCTTGGCCTGTTGAGTGTTTACTGTGTAGGCTGGGATTTGCAGGACTTGCTGCGCAGCGGTTTCAAGGGAGTGGCCGGTAAAGCTGAGAGTCTGCCCGCCAGGCACTTGCGTACCGCGCTCGGTCAGATTGTCAACTTTTTCTATACGCTGCAAGGCGAGGCGGCCGGTGCTCAGGCATTCTCTAGTTTTGACACGTTGCTTGCGCCTTTTGTGCGCTATGACAAGCTTTCATACAAAGAGGTCAAACAGGCGCTGCAGGAGTTTGTGTTTAACGTGAATGTACCCACAAGGGTTGGGTTTCAGACACCCTTCACAAATCTGACAATGGATCTGAGTGCGCCTATGACGCTGGCTAAAGAGTATGTGGTTGTGGGTGGAGAGCAGATGAGGGAAACCTATGCTGAATTTCAGCTTGAGATGGATATGATCAACAACGCTTTTCTGGAAGTGATGACGCAGGGCGACGCCAAGGGACGTGTATTCACTTTCCCGATTCCGACATACAACATCTCACGTGATTTCGACTGGAACCGTCCCGGACTCGAGAAGCTCTGGGAGGTGACCGCCAAATACGGAATTCCTTACTTCGCCAATTTTGTCAACTCTGATATGACTCCCGATGATGCGCGTTCGATGTGCTGCCGGTTGCGTCTCGATACGCGTGAACTGACCAAGCGTGGCGGTGGTTTGTTCGGAGCCAATCCGCAGACCGGTTCGATTGGTGTCGTGACCATCAATATGCCGCGACTGGGTTATCTGGCGTGTGATGAACGTGATTTCATGGAACGTCTTGACAATCTGATGGCAATAGCACGCAACAGCCTTGAGATCAAACGCAAGGTGCTTGAGCAGTTCACCGCACAGGATTTATATCCCTACACCCGGTTTTATCTGCGTCAGGTATTTGAGCGCTTCAGCAAGTTTTGGCAGAACCACTTCTCGACCATTGGCCTGGTGGGATTGAACGAGGCCTGCCTCAACCTTTTCGGGCAGGATATCGGCAGTGCCGAGGGTCACGCTTTCGGTTTACGCGTAATGGATTTCATGCGCTCACGCCTGGCTGATTATCAGGAAGAGACCGGTAATTACTACAATCTTGAGGCAACGCCGGCCGAAGGCACGACCTATCGTCTTGCTCGACAGGACCGCAAGTATTATCCCGAAATCATCTGTGCCGGCAGCGAGGGTGAGCCATTTTATTCGAACTCCACTCAGCTGCCGGTTAACTACAGTGATGATATCATCAAGGTGCTTGATCTGCAGGATGAGATTCAGACCAAGTACACCGGTGGGACGGTGGTGCACACCTTCGTAGGTGAATCTGTAAGCGATCCTCTGGCTGTCAAGGAGTTTGTCAGGATGGTTTGCAGCAACTACCATCTGCCTTATTTTACCGTCACGCCGACCTTTTCGATCTGCGAAAATCACGGTTATCTTCGTGGTGAGCAGCGGATTTGTCCGGAGTGCGGTGCTGCGACCGAGGTTTATTCACGCGTTGTCGGTTACATCCGTCCGGTTCAGCAGTGGAATGAAGGCAAGCAAAATGAGTTCGCCAAACGCAAGACCTACCAGTTGACCTCAGTTTGAGTTTTTATTAGTGCGCCGCAGAAGTGTCGCCGCTATGCGCGGTTGGTGATTGCACTCGCAGCGCATAC
>JAGYOL010000105.1 GCA_018399555.1 Kiritimatiellia bacterium
AATGGTGATACATAATAGCACAAATGTTTGAAAAAAAAACGCAGATGCTGATATTTTTCAAATAAACGCATTGTTATCGTTGTTGTGCAAGTCGTATACTGGGTCGTGCAGAGAACAGTTCGGAAAGGAAGACGGAATGAAAACGAGATTGATGCGAAGGATGAAGGCAGCAGTTGTTGTATTGGTATTGTCGGCTTTATCTGGTTTTGCCGAGTTGAAAATACCGGGTGTGTTTTCAGACAATATGGTGTTGCAACGCGGTCAGAAGGTGGCTGTATGGGGTTGGGCCGAACCTGGCGAACAGATTACGGTGGTCTTCGCAGGCGAACGGTTGTCGGGTAAGGCTGGCCGGGATGGCAGGTTTATGGTGTATTTGCCGGCTTTGGATGCTTCTGCTGAACCACGTGTATTGCGTTTTAAGACGGCGGGAGGCGATAGTGCTGAAATCAAAAATGTTCTGATCGGTGAGGTCTGGCTCTGTTCGGGGCAGTCCAATATGCAGATGACAGTCAGCGGAGCGAAAGATTTTCCAAAAGAACAGAAGGAAGCGGCCGGATATCCGCAGATTCGCATGTTTCTGACCGATGCGAAGACGTCGCGGCAGCCTCAGCCAGACTGCGGCGGTGCATGGAAGGTCTGTGCACCTCAGAATGTTGGCAAATTCTCAGCGACCGCCTACTTTTTCGGACGCAAGCTGCATCAGGAGCTGGGGGTTCCGGTCGGACTGATCCGCAGCAGCTGGGGCGGCACTGGCATAGAGGCGTGGAGCCCCATGAATTCATTGAAAAAATACCCTTCGGTCATGGCGTATAAGGCGGCGATGGATCACAAGGCAAAGAGTTATGATGCCGCTGCCGCCGAAAAAAAATTCAGGAAACAGCTTTATGTCTGGACGGCGCGGGCCAGGCAGGCCAAGGACGCAGGCAGAAAACCACCGCGGCGTCCGCGCAAAGCGGTTCATCCGCATAACGATCAGAACTATCCAGCCAATCTTTACAACGCAATGATTCATCCGCTTGTGCCCTACGGGATTCGCGGTGCAATCTGGTATCAGGGTGAACATAACTCACACACCTTCGAAAGAGCGGTTCTCTATCGTGACCTGCTTGAGAATCTAATACTGCAGTGGCGTGCAGACTGGAGTGCAGATCTGCCCTTCTATGCTGTGCAGCTGGTCAATTTCCGTGCGCCGCAGGTTGAGCCGGTTGAAGATACCGGCTGGGCGATTATTCGTGAGAGTTTTCTGAAGTTTCATAAAGAGGTGCCCAATGCCGGGATCGCGATCGGTATCGATGTGGGTGATGCCGATGATATTCACCCCAAGGATAAACAGACAATCGGAGTGCGTCTTGCACATCAGGCTCTGGCCAAAACCTATGGAAAGAAAGTTGTGGCGGGCGGCCCGATCTATAAGGATATGCAGATACAGGACGGTCAGATTGCTCTCAGCTTTGATGATATCGGCAGCGGACTGATGGCCCAAGATGGTGATTTGAAACGTTTTGCCATTGCCGGGGCTGACAAAAAATTCGTCAATGCGCGGGCGGTGATTCAAGACGATAAGGTGGTGGTCAGTTCGCCGGTGGTGCCTAAGCCGGTGGCGGTCAGATATGCATGGGCCAACAACCCGGAGGGGTGTAATCTTTACAATAAAGAGGGTTTTGCCGCATCGCCGTTTCGTACCGATGACTGGCCGTTTGTTGCACCTTGACAGTGCTTCAAACCTCTGTTTTTATCTGTGCTTTCAGATTGCCCATTCAAGAAGATTTTACACACACCTGCGAAAAATCCCCGTTCAGCATTTCATGTGCAACAGCTATAATGTTATGCTACTATAGAAAAATATGAAGTTGAGTGTACTTTTTATTTTGTGCGCGTTGTCAGCCTTAGCGCAGTTTTCACCTGATGAACAGATGCGTTTCTGTTCATACACCAATGAGGTGGGGGAATTTTTTCAGTGGCGGATGAGCTCGCCACGCTATCCGGTTGCGGGACGTAAATATCCTTTGATCGTATTTCTGCATGGCTCGGGTGAGTGCGGTACCGACAACAAACGCCATATCAGGCTCGGTCTGCCACGTCTGCTGCATACCCTGCGCCTGCTCAACCACGAAGCGATAGTGCTTGCTCCGCAATGCCAGCGAGGTAATTGGTGGGTTAAACGGCTTGCCATGTCGGCCGACTACCGTGTCGACGGGAGTCCGACTGTGGCGATGGAGGTGCTGATAGAACTCATCGAGCATGTTACGGCAGAGTACCCGGTGGATTCCGACCGTGTTTATATAACCGGACTTTCCCTGGGAGGTTTCGGCACATGGGATGCAGTTCAACGCTATCCTAAGAGGTTCGCCGCTGCCGTTCCGATCTGCGCCGGCGGCGACATTCGTGCGGTCAAATGCCTTAAGAATCTTCCGGTCTGGATTTTTCATGGCGACAAGGACACCAATGTGAGTGTCGAATGCTCACGTCGTATGGTCGCGGCGATGCGTGCAGCCGGTTGCCGTAAACTCCGCTACACGGAATATCCGGGTGTGGCACACAACTGCTGGGATCGTGCATATTCCGACAAGGAGATGGTGACCTGGCTGCTGCAACAAACCCGATATAAAAAGCCGCCGTTCTGGAAATTCTGGGCCAGATAACTGCTGAACGAAACACCGTTGCAAATATTCCACTTAGGTTTGCGGTGTAAAGTTACGGTACGGAGAAAGTTATGAGATACTTGAAATGCTGGGCAGAGATTTTAATGTGTTGTGCTGTGGCTCTGACGACAGCGGCAGAACCCTTGTTTGAAAAGCCGCGGACATTCCGCCAGCACAAGATGCTTCTGTTGAATATGATGCAGGCCATCCAGTCGGGTGATATCGAAAAGATGGAGGCGATCTGCCGCAAGGCGGTTGAGGTGATGCCGGATGATGCCACCTGGCACTACAACCTGGCCTGCGCACTGGCCCACCGCGCCGATAAAAGCAAGGCGCTGGATATGCTCGAGAGGGCCATCGAACTCGGTTTCAGAAATGTTGAGGCGATCGAACAGGATAGCGACCTTAAACAGCTCAAGGGGGAAATACGGTTTAACGAGCTGCTTCGCAAAGCGCGGGACATGCGTGACAAACCAGTGCCCGGAGTGCCCCAATTGAAGCCCCCGACGATAGTGATGGGGCTGCCCTTTGAAATCAATCCGTCGAATACCGTTTGGAATATGGACGCAGGATGCTTTCAAAGTCACTTCAATCTGATGCCGCCCTCGCAGGCTGATGCCCGGAGTAACACCTACAACGGTCCGGTCACGGAAAAAATACGTGGCTGGTTGAAAAACGGCGAAGCATCAGGCAACGGCGGTGACCTCTATATGAACCGCGATCGCGGCCATTCAATGCTTCAGACAACGGATTTCCCTTTGATGACACCGGTCAGATATTGCCAGGCTGCTGTCGATGCCGGCGTAGACAGCAATCTGCCCAATACCATCTTTGATTATCCGCTGATCGGCAACTGCTCTATGGCAATGACTCAGGGTGCCTTCTGGCGCAGTCTGCCGCGGGCAGCTATGGTCGATCAGTTCGCCGCTATAACTCAAAGTCGTCTGTACCTGCTGAATCAGCTGTGGGTTTACCCGGAACATAAAGATTATGACGTCGAAAAGGGCGATCTTTTCCCGGCCAATGCGCCTTTCTTCACCGTTTCACAAGGCTCATCATTCGCCGATCAACCCCTTGTGAGAGCTTTTGCCGCAGCCATGGCGGCCCTGCCGCCCGAAACGAAAAAAATGTTGATCAGAGAGAGAATTCTCGCGCCGAATCTGCAGATGCTGCTGCGTTACAGCTCACACCGTCTCAGGGAACCTTCGCAATACCTCTCCGGCGCAGCACATCCGGTTGTTTTTTCGGCGGAGGATATCAATGTAACCAATCTGGTAGAGATGGCACATGCTCTGCGTGTTGAAGATGCGCTGCCGCCAGTAGCACTTCGGGTTGTCAGAGAAGATCAGGCAGTTGCCGGTGTTGATTACTTCGACCGGTTGCCGGAAGCACTTTTTAATACACCGGTCTGCATTGCGCGTATGTTTCGCAGCCGGGCTTATGAGCGCCGAATGCGGATTGAAGCGCAGGCACCCGTTGCCGGAGAGGCGACCTATAAATGGGTTCTGTTGCAGGGCAACCCTGCCAAAGTGCAGATTAAAGAGTTGGACGCACGGGGTTCTCGTGTTGAGCTTACCGTAGCCTGGCATGGCTGGTATCGCCCTCTGAGTGCTGACGGCACGCCCGCCCGGCTGATGAGCAGCCGGGTGGATATAGGGTGTTTTCTCAAGGGTGAAAAATACTGTTCCGCCCCTTCAATCGTTTCGGTTTACTGCGATCCCGCCGAACAGCGCCTTTACAGCGAGGGCCGCGTTGTTTCTATCGATTACAACAACCCTGACAAGCACTACTCTGATCCTGCCCTGGCAGTGCTTAAGCCATGGAAAGACCTCTTTGTTTACAATGATGCCGGAAAATTGCGTGGCTGGTATCGTAAGCTCGGGGATCGAGGCGATCGTTTCACTTTTGCCGGACACCGCGTGCTGACGACCGATGCTCATGACCGTCCGGTGCGTGCCTGCGCTGTGGATTATCTGCCGCGACACTCCGGCGCAGCAGGAACTCTGCCACTTATGACTTATGCCGACAGTTCAGAGGTTTTCATCTACCACTATAGCTCGGATAAGGATTTGATCGGTAAATTCACGCCGGAACGTTAAAGCATCCACAGTGCGACTAACCCAGCGTAGCCGCCTGTCTGCCGACAGGCAGGGAACCAAGCGGGGTCGTAGCTAAGATATTTGACATTTGTTTTGATATTTTTGAACAATAAGTGCGCCATTCTTGCACAAATGTACAAATATTTAGCTACGACCCCTAGCGTAAATTCTTGTTTTTTACGACAGAAACTAAAATTATAGCGACACGTACGCCAGGTTTGTCTCTTTAGGGTCTTGTATGACATTTCAGAAAAGTGTAGACTTTGCGCAACAGTTATTAAGTAGGGGACGCTATGAAAATATCCGTTTCGATTGCGGTATGTATGGTGACAGCCGTGATTTCGACAGCATGGGGTGCTGATGAGTTTGATGATTTCGAGCAGTTTGAGGACGAAATCCGTCAGCAGGTGGATGCTGTTGACGTGGCTGATCCGCTGGAACAGGTCAATCGCGGCATCTGGTGGTTCAACGACAAACTTTACTTTTACCTGCTTAAACCGGTGGCAGGCGGATACAAATATGTAACTCCGCAACCGGTGCGTGAGTCCGTGTATAATTTCTTTGAAAATCTGGCTTTCCCTAAACGGCTGGCGAACAACCTGCTTCAACTCAAGTTCCGGGGAGCTGCCGAGGAATTGCGTAATTTCACATTCAATTCCACGGCCGGGTGCCTAGGCTTTTTTAATGTCGCCGAGAATCATTATGGCTGGAATGACCGTGAAGAGGATTTCGGGCAGACTATGGCCAGCTATGGTGCCGGCCCCTGGATGACGGTGCATCTGCCGCTCTTCGGGCCTTCCAATCTGCGTGATGCCCTCGGCAGACTGCCTGATATGTTTCTGGATCCAGTGATGTATGTCGACTCATGGGGCGCACTGATGGCGATTAGGGGCGGTAAACGTGTTAACTACACCTCGCTGAATATCGGTTTTTATGAAGGAATCAAAGAGGAACAACTGGATGTGTATAGATTCCTTCAGGATGCTTATGAACAAAACAGGTTGCAGAAAATAAAGGAGTAAGGTGAGATGAGAAAGCTGATTGCACTTGGTGTTGCGCTATGTCTGACAGCGCAGCTTTGTCGCGGAGGTGCCGATGAGGATACTCGATTGACCCTGGAAAGGACCATCGATAAGGGCGTCGCTATCCTTAAAAATAAGGCAATCTCCGATCAGGATAAGCTGAAAGCGTTTGATACTCTGTTGTCGCAGAACTGCCATACGGAACTGATGGCGATGCTCTCTTTGGGGCGGGCGGGATGGACGGCCCTCGATAAAAAGGAGCGTGATGAGTTCGTTAAGGCGTTTCTGGGTGTCATCACCCGCAGCTACTACAATAAGTTGAGCCAGGTTGATGTGTCACATGTCGCAGTCGATTATCTGGACAATATTAAACTCAGTGATACCCGCAGAATGATCAGAACCGTGATGAAAAACTCAGGAGAGGGGTTCAAGGTGGATTACAAGTTCGCTCTGCGTGATAAGAGCTGGGCTATCTATGATATAGAGGTCGAGGGTATCAGCCTGATCGCATCCTATCGATCGCAGTTTGACGACTTTATCAAGAGCAGTTCGGCGTCAGCACTTTTAAATGAGCTGAAGAACAATAACAGAAGGTTTGAGGCTGAGGCTGTGCCGCAGTAACAAAGGGGGTGTTGAGGTGCGTCTGCATGATATTTATCGCAGAGCGGTGATAAACGCGCCGCGCAGAACCCTGCTGGCAATGTCGCTGATCGGAGTCTTCTTTCTCGCACAATCGCGTCACTTTTTTCTCGATGCATCGAGTGAGTCTCTGATGCTGGAAAGCGATCCTGAACTGGTGGAATTTCGTAAAATAAATGCCCGCTATGACACCCAGGATTCTCTGCTGGCGGTCACCTTCACGCCGCATGACGGTCAAATATTCACGAAAAACGGGTTGGCACGTCTGCGTTCGTTACGTACGGAACTTCGAAAACTGCCTAGGGTCAGTCAGGTTGTAACTTTGCTGGATGTTCCGCTCTTCCGTAACCCACCTGTGCCGGTGGCTCAGGTGACCGATAATGTCAAGACACTCGATGATCCGGATGTCGACATTCAACTGGCCCGAGAGGAGCTGCTTTCAAGCGAAGCCTACAAACAGCAGCTGATCAGCACCGATGGGAAAACCGCCTTGATTGCGGTTTATATCGAGTCCAACTCCGAATTGGAGAAGGTCCGTGATCAGCGGACGGCCTGTCAGCTGGCAATTGACCGCGGAGAGGATGTTGAAAAAAACCGCGCCGCCTATGACCGTCTTACGCCCCGCCTGCGTGAATTGCAGCAACTGTTTAATCGCGAGCGGGATATAATGTTGCGCGAACTGCGTAAAATGCTTGTGCCTTTCCGCGAGTTGGGTGAAATCCATATTGGTGGCGAAATTATGGTCGCCAACGATATGCTGCGCTTTATCCGACATGACCTGCAAACCTTCGGAGCAGCGATTTTTATCTGTATCACGGCAATCCTGACCTGGTTTTTCAAACGCAAACGCTGGGTGCTGGCAGCGGTGATCTGCTGCGCTTATTCAACGGTTGTCATGACGGGATTGCTCGGGCTTTTTCAATGGCCGGTTACGGTGATTTCGTCAAACTTCATTTCGTTGCTGCTGATTATGAATATGTCGCTGGTTATCCATCTCGTAGTCCAGTATCGTGAGTTGCGGACACAACATGCGCAATTGGAGCTTAATGAGCTTCTTCTCAAAACCGTTGAACATAAATGGATTCCCTGTCTGTTCACAACCTTGACCACCATCGCAGGCTTCAGCTCCCTGGTTCTCTGTGACATTAAGCCGGTTAAAGATTTCGGATTGATGATGAGTGTCGCTTTGGTGGTTTCGTTAGGAGTGTCGTTTCTGATTTTTCCTTCACTGCTTATGCTTTTCCGTAAAGAGAACCACCTGTCCGGCAGGTTGGTGGGTGCGTCTGTAGTGCGCTGGAGCGCCGGAGTTGCGGAAAAACGCGGCACCTCGATTTTAGTGGTTACAGTACTGGTCATCGGGTTTATCATTTACGGCGTCAGCCGCATTACAGTTGAAAACAGCTTTGTCAATCATTTCAGAAAAAGTACCGATATCTACAAAGGAATGGTTTTTATCGATAAGCAACTGGGCGGAACCACACCACTTGATATCACCGTGTCGCTGGCAGACGGCAAATCAACCGACCATACGGCTGAAGAAACCGATAGCGTCGCCGCCGCCCAAACAGAGCAAGAGACGATTGCGGATGAATTTGATGAGTTTGATGAGTTCGATGAGTTCGATTCATCCGGTTCCGCGGCGCGTTACTGGTATACACCCGCCAAATTGGCAGTGGTGCGCAAAGCACATGCGATCGTCGAGCGGCAGCCCGAGATAGGCAAGGTCTGGTCGCTGACAACCCTTTTGCGAGTAACCGATGTGCTTAATGACGGCCAGCCGCTCGACGCCTTTGACCTCGCCATAATGGCTGGAAAACTGCCGGATTATGCCCGTGAGCTGCTGGTCACTCCCTTTGTCAGTATCGAAGAGAGTCAGTTCAGAATCAACGCCAGAGTCTACGATTCCTTGCCCGAACTGCGCCGGGCTCCCTTCTTGAAGCGGCTCAAAAAAGAGTTGAAAGAGGGACTCGATCTGCCCGAAGGATCGGTGGTTGTCAACGGAACACTAGTACTTTATAACAGTGTGCTGCAAAGCCTTTTCAGGTCGCAGATACTCACGCTGGGTGTGGTTTTTCTGGTGTTGCTAGTAATGTTTATGATTTTGTTCCAATCGGTATCTCTGGCATTGATCGCCCTCTTCCCCAATCTTGTTTCAGCACTTACAGTGCTTGGGGTACTGGGAGCCTTCAATATTCCGCTGGATATCATGACTATCACCATCGCCTCTATCAGCATCGGCATTGCAGTTGACGACACCATCCATTATATCCACCGCTTCCGCAAAGAGTTTCTACTCTGTGGCAATTATGTTCAGGCTATGCGCTCATCCCATCAGGGTGTCGGTAGTGCCATGTTCTATACATCGGTTACCATAGTGGCCGGTTTCATACTTCTGGTGTTCTCCAATTTCGTGCCAAGTATCCTTTTCGGCGTTCTGAGCTGCGTGGCTATGGTTGTGGCCCTGATCGGAGCTTTGACACTGCTGCCGCGTCTGATCATCATCTTTAAACCCTTCGGTGAAGAACGTGTTTTGGGCGGATCGTAAGCAGGGCGTAGTGCATCAAATTTGCATGTTCAAAGCAGAAGAACTTCATTGGTGTCTTTGGTTTGATTTGAATGCAGAGATGAATCTTCTGTGATCAGTTTCAGGGCGTTGTGAACAACTCGGTCCTCCAGTCCGATCATGTCGATCATCAGTTCATTTTTCAGGCGTATAATCCAGCGTTCAATCTCCGGGTGCATACGGCAGACAAAAGTGACCCATTAACAGAAAAATGAGAAATACACCATCCATACCCGTCTCTGTGCCTCCGTCCTCGCCCTTCGGGCGCCCCGGCTGCGCCGGGGTCGGACTACGGCACAGAGACGGGTATGGATGGTGTATTTCTCATTTTTCTGTTAATGGGTCACTTTTGTCTGCCGATTGGTACACTTTCTGTTTGCCGTATGCA
>JAGYOL010000106.1 GCA_018399555.1 Kiritimatiellia bacterium
TGCGCACAGTGTAACGCAACAAAACTCCAGGTTCAACGCCCGTCTGCGTACATCAGTGCACAACCCCGACGCTTCCGCACGCTTAATTCATACATTGGCGGTCATATCCAGCAGTTGCATTTAGGCACGATATCTGCTAAATAAGTATGGCTATGGATCAAACCAATAAAAAGCGTCCTTCAAAAAAGTGCATTTCAGTAACGCACCAGAGAAATCATTCAACGCAGAGTTCGTGCCAAGACGCTGTTTCACGGAGAGCCGGATTCACCCTGCTTGAGCTGCTGGTGGTGATTGTTATTCTGGGGATTCTGAGTGCCTCGCTGGTGATCTCGGTGCAGTCAAGCTACAAGAATGCGCGTCAGGTGAACTGCAAATCGAATCTGCGTCAATTCGGGGTGGCACTGACCATCTACCGCGCCGAGCATGACAACCGCACCCCGGACTGGATTTCAAATCTCTATCCCGAATATGTCGATGACCGCTCCATGTATGTCTGCACCGCCGACATCAACAAGGGCTTCGATCGTCCCCGACCCGAAGATCTGATTCTCTTAATCAATGACAAGGGCAACGCCGCCGATCAGTCATCCTACTGGGATAACGAAAAAAACGGTGACAGCAAGCGCAATCAGGCTATCAAAGCATGCAGTTACTTCTATGAGTTCTCTGCCGCACCGGCTCCCAAAAGCTGGTACAACGGTGAACAGCTGCCCAGCACGGTTCAGATAAACACTATGTCGGATTTCAAGCATGTTCAGCTGCGCTATGGCGACCAGGCCAACCAGGTTGACGGCGAGCAGATGCCCTACAGTGCCTCACGCATCCCGATAGTACGCTGCTTTCACCATTTTCGAGATATGCGGGTTCTAGGTTACCAGAACTCCGGCGGCAACAAAACCAAGACGGTCAAAAAAGACTACATCACTATCAACGTCGCCTACGCAGGTAATGTCTTTGTAGGACCTACCTGGTGGGAAGGCACGATTCACCCGGGCGATTCGCGCGATTGAGAGATAGCGATGAGGATAGCGATACCGATTTTTATTTGAGAAGAACATTAAGGAAGCAACAGGAAAAGTATATGAACATAACACCCAGACATATTCTGATACTATGCGCCGCCGTATGGATTGCGGGCTGCACCAGCACCAAAACTCCCGAGCCGCCGCCGGAGATTCCGCCCAGACGTGACCCCGCGGTTTCCGCTGCCGACTCACTCTACGAGCAGGGGCGCATGCGTGAGGCGATCATCGCCTGCATCGATATCGCCCGCAAGAATCCCGAGGCGGTCGGACTGCTCGAACTGCAGCAACGCATAACCAACCAGATGGCGGCTGACCGCGCCCGTGAGATCGTGGCACGCACCGAGAAGGCTGTCGATCTCGACACGGCCGACGCTCAGCGCTTCGGAATCCCGCCCGACAACTACCGCATGAAAAAGCATGTGTTCGGCGAAAACAGCTCGCTGCGCTCCGCCCCCTCTTCGATGCAGGAGGTGCTCATGTCGCCGATCAGCGTGCATCTGATCAATGCCGACATCAATGCGATCATCGCGCAGATCGGTCAGGCTCAAAACATCAATATCGTCGCCGACAGCGCGATCTCACCGGCTCAACTGACCATCCATGCTGAAGACACCCCTCTGATCGAGATTCTGGAGTATGTCGGACGCAATCTTAATGTCACCTTCTCGGTCGGCAGCAACCTGATCTGGGCGACCGTCAAGGAAGAAGCCACAACCGGCGTGCCGATGATCACCCGCACCTACAAACTGCGCAAGGGCATGGTCGGCTCCGAGCTGGGCAAATCCGCCGCCGGCAAATCGCTGTTCAAAGGCCCGGAGGAGCGCGGTCGCGGCAGTCGCGACAACCAGCAGCAGCAGGAAGAGGGCGGCGGCAAAGAGGGCAGCGTAGGTCTGCTGGAAGCCATCGATCGCTTTGTGCCGCAACCCGAAGGTGCCGACTTTCTGTTCAACGACAAGGTGCACTCGCTGATAGTCAAAAACACCCGCGAAAATCTTGACCTGGTGGAGGATCTGATCGAAGCGATGGATGTGCGTCCTCTACAGGTGCTCATTGAAGCGCGCTTTATCACCACCAAAATCAACGATCTGCGCGAGCTGGGCATCGACTGGCTCTTTCAACGTCCCTACGAGGGCGGCACCGCTCTCAACGCCGGCACCATCGATGAGTTGCGTCGGTTGCAACGCATCACCGAGGATCCGGCGCAGTTGATGGAGATTGATCAGCAGATTCAGGCACTCTCACCCACCACCTTCGGCAACAATGTCTACGCCGGACAGATAGCCTCTACAGGCACCGACGCGATCTATCAGACTCTGCTCGGTGAGACCGGTCTGCAAGCCACACTGCACGCTCTGCAGGAGATCGGCAACAGCCGCACCGTTGTTGTGCCGCGGGTCACCACCCTCAACAACCGTGAGGCCACCTTCCGCTTTGGACGCGATGTCTCCTATTTCGAAGAGGTCGACACCAACATCATGACCAGCGGCGGCGGTTACGGCAGCGGCGAATCGCGCGACAACGTGACTTACGACTATGACCGGCCGACTGTGGTCGAGGTGGGCTACTCGCTGACCGTCACACCCAGTGTCGGCGCCGATCTTTCCACCATCAATCTGGTACTGCGCCCTGAGATCAGCAATATCGAAGAGTGGAAGAAGTATAAACTCAGCTCGCTCGACAACGCCAAAGACCCTGAGAGCGAGCCGGCAATCGAAATTCCGATCATCGGGCGGCAGTATATCGAGACCGAGGCGGTTGTGCGCAGCGGCGAAACCGTGGTTCTCGGCGGCATGGCCGACACCATGAAAAGTGAAGATACCAAAGGCACTCCCTGGCTCAGCGATCTGCCCTTCATCGGACGCTTCTTCCGTCTGGACACCGACAACGAACAGTCCAACAACATGCTCATCTTCGTCACCGCCACCCTGATCGGCGACATGGGCGAAGAGCTGATTCCGCTCAGCGAACGCGAGCGTTACGGGCTGGAGGTTCCCTCCGACGCAACGACCCCCGACGTGCTGAAGAACATTGAAGCAACCGCGCCGCAAAGTGCGTCTGACGGCGGGCAGACACCGGAGACGGAAGCACCGGAGACGGAAGCACCGGCGGCGGAAGCACCGGCGGCGGAAGCACCGGCGGCGGAGTAACAGGCACTCATTGAAACAAACCGCAAAACGATAGAATTTTTATGGCCAAACCAAAACAGATTATCGCCCTTGACGCGGGATCGCACTCGCTCCAGGCACTCTGGCTGCAGATGCGCGGCAGCAAGCCGGTTGTCATGCGTGCGGAGTCGCTGGCAATGCCGCTGGACGCGGAAAATCCTAATGAAATCATTCAGCAGTGGATTACCAGGAAAGGTCTTTCCAAGGCTTTCTGTGTAGTAGCGCTTCAGGGGGACCGCAATGTATTCCAGGGCGGCAAAATACCGCATAACGACCCGCGCACCGCCGAACAGGTCGCGGAGATGGACCTGGCACAGTTCAACGAGATGGCCGGTGACGCCATGACGCATGATGTCGCCGATTTCGAGATGACCAACGAACCGGGTATGCGTCGCTATCTGATGGCGATGGCCCGTCCGGCTGAAATCGAACGTTCGATCCGCGAGTGCGCCCAGATGCACATTCGGCCCGCCGATCTGATACCGGCACCGGCAGCACTTTTCAATGCGCTCGAATCGTTCGCACCCAAACATGCGGAACCCTGGTGTTATGTCAATATCGGCCACAAGCAGAGCGATGTCGCCATCGGCACCCAGACCGGACTGCTCTTCGCCCGAAGCATAGCGGTCGGCGGCAAGATATTCACCGACGCCGTCGTGGCTGAAACCGGTCTGCCCGCATCACAGGCCGAGATCCGCAAACAGTCCGACTGCGGTCTGCGCGAAACCGACGCCTGCTGCGAGTCGCTGCGCAAAGCGGCCGATCGCTGGATCGCTCAGTTCAATGCCTGCATGGGTGTTTACAGAAGTCAGTTCCCCGAGGGCAAACTCAAAGTGCCGCATCTGGTGATAACCGGCGGCGGTTCACGTCTCAAAGGAATCAAAGCCTATCTGATGAACCGTCTGGCTATGCAGGTCAGCGATGTTTCGGAACTCCCCAATCTGCCGCAGTCCTATAAGGAGTATACCGGCACCTATGATCTGGCTTACGGGCTGGCACTAAGTGTCACACGCACTGCGACAACGAAACTTTCGCTGTTGCCTGAGGATCTAAAGGATGAGGTTGTTTTCCGTGCCAAGAAACCCTGGTGGATTGCAACCGCCGTGCTGATGTTCCTCTGCATGGGAGTTTACAGCGCCACCGGCGTCTTTATTCTGAAACGCGACGGTGCTCAGCTGCAGGAAGAGCAGACACGGCTGAAAACACGTGAACGTATCGACCAGCGCATCGCGCAGCTGAAACTGATGGAGACCCATGTGCTGACCAATTCGGTACCGCTGGGACGTCTGCTGATGAACGGCCCGCTGGCCCGCGAGGTGCTCACCCTGGTCTGCGCATCGGTCGATCCCGATGACTGGATCACCCTTTTCTGCGACGAGAAAATCTACAATCCCAAAGAGCAGACCGAGGCCGAAGCAGCAGCCGAAGAAACAGGCGTGCCTAAAAACCCCTTCTCGCTTTTCCGCACTCGCAGCAAAGGCGCACAGAAGCCCTCTAGCAAACCTAAGGATACAGCCCCTGAACGCAAAGAGCTGGTTGATGCCCTGGATCAGATTTTCATCGTCGAGGGCTACACCCCCAACCCCAGTCTTAGAACGGTCAAGGAGATGATCAGCAGATTGAAGACCTCGCCGCAGATCGCCCGAGTCGATCTGCGCAGTGATGATCAGGTGCTGGCACCCACCGGTATTCCTGAACTGGAAGACGAGCAGATACCCGACTTCCGTAGATTCGTCATAGAAATCGAGGTGGTGAAGCCATGAATAAATTTTTGAATCCGGATGTTTTAAAAACCGAAAAAGCACAGGTCGTCTTCATTATTCTGTTGATAGTAGCCGGTATTTTCAGCACTGTGCGCTTTGTGGTGCTGCCGCAGCGGCAGATGACCGAGGCCAACCAGAGCGTCCGTCAGCGCCTTGCCAGGAGCAAGTTTGTCGATTACTCAATCAACGGCATGCAGACCGTCGCCAACCATGAATTGCAGAACCTTGAGCAGCTCTCAAACGAATGGGCGCGGATCGCCGCCCGCCTGACCACCTTTGAAGACCAGAGTGTGGTGCAGAATCTGGGCGTCAACCGCATCGACTACAAAGTGCAGCTCTACGCAATCCGCGAACGTCTGAAAAAGAAATCGGAAGAGCTGAACATTCCGCTGATGCCGGCGGAGCTCGGATTGGATGAATCGCTGACCAGCGGTGATGCCATAAGAATCCGCATGTTGCAACTCAAAGCTGTTGAAAAACTGGCCGATCTGACACTCGACCGTCAGATACAGCGGCTGGTGGAAATCTATCCGCTCCCGCCGGTTGAACACCGCGACGGCAAAGGAACACTTGTTTTCACCGAATATCCGGTACGCATCGAGTGTGATATCAACTTCGATCAGCTCTACACCAGCTTTCAATCAGTTTTTGAAGAGAATCAGATTTTCGCTTTCCGCAATATACGCATTGAATCAGGACCGACCTTTGATGCTAACCTGCGTCTTAAAGCGGTACTTTCCGCCCTCTTGTTTGAATGAGCTACGCATAACGCGAATTACAAACCGCAATAGAGCCATAACGATTGTTGACATGATTACATGATTACAGGATTAACATGATAACGCCCTCTCAGAGGCGCAGAAAAAACCTTAAATCACTCTCCCAAAATCTTGATAATCTGTGGAAAAAAAACTGAAGACAGGAAATATTATGACATCTCTCTGGAAAATCATCATGCATCTGAATGCCAAGGCATTCTGCTTCATAATGCTGCTGACATGCGCGGCAGTCGGACTCTACTGTGGATATCTGATCTCAAAGCCGTTGGAACCGATCAAAGACGGCAGCGGTAAAGCACCCGAGCTGATTCAGCCGCCGGAGATCACCCTGCTGGATTTTGTCTCCAACCAGCTCGCATCCAGCTCGCTGGTCATACCGGTGGACCCCTTCCGTCCGACAATTGAAGCGATCTTCACCAATGCCGCTGAACGGGCCGCATTTATCGCAGCTCTGAAAAAGGCCAAAGAGGATGCCGCCGGACTCACCAAGGATAAAGATGCCAAAAAGAAGGATCCTTTCGCACACCTGCGCAAGAAAGAGAAGGTGCCCGGTCAGAAAACCGGTCCCGGTGGCAGGCCGATGATCACCCCCAATCTGACTTACCAGGGATTCATCAAACGCCCCGACGGCACCGAAGCAGCTATGTTTTACGACTCGGTCAATAAAACCACCCACTTCTATGACGAAGGCAACAAGGTGCGCGAACTCGATATCGTCAGTGCCGACCTTAAAAATGCCGCCCTGCGTATGGAGGACGGCTCGACCCGCTCGCTGAAGATCGGCGAGACCGTGCAGCTGACACCAATCGAAGCACCGCCCGAACCGCCACCTGCGGAAAATGTCAAAAAACCCGGCAAAAAAATGACAGCCGAACAACGTGCCGCCTGGATCGCGAAACGTAAAGCGGAGGCCGCTAAGGCGGCCCGTAAAAAGGACGCGGCAGCCAAAGCGGGAAAAATCAAGAAACGCTGAATTTCAACAGAACCACCTAATTGCAAGGATTTATGGAACCGACACAACAGATTCGTTATTACACCGAAGAGCTGATCACCGAGGCTTGCCAGCTGCTGATCGACAAAGGGCTGCTCACATTCGACAAACTCTCCGACCTGCAGGGACGCGCACAGATAACCATGAAGGGGGTGGACTCACTCCTGATGGAGGAACAGATTGTCAACGAGGAGGATCTGCTCAAAACTTTCTCGGAGGTAAGCGGCATCCCCTATCACCATATCGGTGATTTTCGCATCGATGAAGAGGCCACACAGAAGGTCAGTGCCAAGGTCGCCCTGCGCCATAAAATCGTGCCGATTTCATATACCGACGGCATTTTGCTACTGGCCTCCAGCCGCGTTCCCAACCTGACCACAGTGGACGGTCTGCGTATGATTCTGGATGCGGGTGTCGAATTTGTGCTCTGCCCCGAGAGCGAAATCTCCATGTCGCTCACACATTTCTACGGACTCGGTGCCGAAACAATCGACCAGCTGATCGCCGAAGCCGAAGCCATGGAGCTGGACCGGGATGAAGATGAATCAAAATCCGATATCGGCGCCGCCAGCGAACAGACCGGCATGGTGCGCTTTATCAATCTGATTATTGCTGAAGCTATCAAGATGGACTGTACCGACATTCATATCGAACCATTTGAAGACACCCTGCGCCTGCGCTACCGCATCGACGGCATCCTGCAGGAGGTTCCACTGCCCAAAGGGGTTGACAAACTGCGCAACGCGGTCAGCTCTGCCGTCAAGATCATGGCCAATATGGATATCGCTGAACACCGCAAACCGCACGACGGACGTATCAATGTGCGCTGCGGCGTCAATGACTTCGATCTGCGTGTCTCGGTGCTGCCGACCGGCTGGGGCGAAACCTGCTGTCTGCGTATTCTCAACCGCGGCACGGTCAAGGTCGATCTCGATCATCTCGGTCTCTCACCCTACCAGCTGCCGAAAATCGCCAAACTCACCGATCTGCCGCATGGCGTTGTACTCATGACCGGCCCGACCGGTTCCGGCAAAACCACCACGCTCTATGCGCTGCTGGCACGCCTCAACCAGACCGGCACCAAGATTATCACCGTGGAAGATCCGGTCGAATATCAGATGCAGGGCATCAGTCAGGTTCAGGTGCACAGCCGCATCGGGCTTACCTTCGCCTCGGTGCTGCGCTCCATCCTGCGTCATGACCCGGATGTGATTCTGATCGGCGAGATCCGCGACTCCGAGACCGCCGATATCGCGGTGCGCTCATCGCTGACCGGTCACCTTGTGCTGAGCACCCTGCATACAAACGATGCCCCCAGCGCCGTGGCCCGTCTGACCGATATGGGCGTGGAACCATATCTGACCGCATCCTGCGTCGAGGGCATTGTGGCTCAGCGTCTGGTTCGCCGCGTCTGCCGAAACTGCAACGATGAAATCACCCCCCCGCCCACAATTTACGAAGAGATGAAGGGGTACTATCCCGACCAGATCGAGGACGCCCGCTTTATCATGGGTCACGGCTGTCCCGCCTGTGGCTTCACCGGCTACCGCGGACGAAGCGCCATCAATGAAGTTCTTATAATGAATGACGTCATCCGCTCGATGGTTATCAGACGTGAGCCAGCCAACATCATCAAAGATCAGGCAATCGAAGACGGCATGGTCACACTGCGCCACGATGGCTGGTTGCGCGTGATTGAAGGACGTACCTCAATTGAGGAGGTGCTGCGCGTTGCCGGTCGCATGGAAGAGGGCGAATAAAGAAGTGCGCGAGTTTATATTATGAAAAGGGCGTCCACAAAGTTCACTCTGTCCGCAGAGTCACAGAGCAAACGCGGTATGACGCTGATTGAGCTCAGCATAATAACCGGTATCGCATCACTGCTGTTCGCAATGATCCTGGGGCTCTCACACCATGTAACTGCTGTATCGGATATCCGCAAGGCCCAGGCCGAACTGGGTAAATGGCAGCTTGCACTTGATGAGTGGCGTCAGCAGTTCGGTGAGTATCCCGCCTCAATCATTCGAGAGAACGGAAAACGTGATCCGGTAATGAATCCGGACGACGAGCTCGGCAATTTGTCCAATGTATACTATAAGGTCTCTGTTGTAATGCATCACAACAGTTCACTGGCAGAGGTGCATTTCAGGGAGATTATCTCGCAGCCGGTGGAGATATTTGACCCCTGGGGCACCCCGTATGTTTATCTGCTGGATGGCGGACGACAATCCTATGTGCTCTTTTCCTGCGGACCGGATGCCAGAACCCCTGAACTCGGTCATAACAACAGAACCGCCTATGATAACATCTATTTTGAGCGCTGAGAGCGCGAATGGGAGAAGTGTTTAGGGGTTAGGGAGCTGGAGGGGTTAGGGGTTAGGGAGCTGGAGGGGTTAGGGGTTAGGGAGCTGGAGAGGGCATGGGACATGGAGAAGAGTGGCAGTCAGCA
>JAGYOL010000107.1 GCA_018399555.1 Kiritimatiellia bacterium
GAAATAGATCATCTTTACCTGGTGAATGCAGCTTTTTATTGTCCTGAAATTGCGGCTCAGTTACGTGAGTCAGAGAGTCCGGCGATAAGCCCTGTTACGAGCAGTGAAACGACGAGTGAGCTACCGCCGTGGCTAATCAGCGGCAGGGTTATACCGCTCATCGGCAGTGCTTTGGTGACTCCAGCGATATTAAAAACGGTCTGAACGGCCAGGGTGGAAGTCAGACCGACGCATAAAATTCTTTCAAAAGGTGCTTTGATGCGTCCGGCTGTCCGGAAGCCGCGCACGAAAAGGATAGCATAAACGCAGAGTAACAGCGTGCATCCGAAAAAGCCGATCTCCTCGGCCAGAGCGGCATAGACAAAATCAGATGAAGCGATCGGCACAAAACGCGGATCACCGCGTCCAATGCCGGCCCCCCACATACCGCCGCTGAACATAGCACAAAGCGACTGCAGAACTTGATACCCTTTACCGGTCGGATCATTGAATGGGTGCAGCCAGACATCGAATCTTCCTCTGGCATTGGAAGAAACAAACTGAACTGCATAGCCCGCAGCTGCCACTCCGACGCAACCGATGGCAAGGTATCCTGAGCGTCGCTGAACAGCGAAAAGCATCAATATCAGGATAGCGTTCAGGATGACCAGCAATCCAAGATCTCTAATCAGCAGGGTGCCGGCCATTGGCACAATCCAGAGAGCCGTCAGTTGCAGCAGAGCCGATAGAGGGGGTGCCGGTACGCCGATTTGCGTTTCGGAGAACTCCCTGGTGCGGGCGGCCAGGAACGAAGCCATAAAAAGCACAAGAGCGGGTTTAATGGCTTCGGATGGATTGATATTGCCGGCCAGATAGATGCCGCCACGGAACCCGCTGCCGAAAACAATCATTATGGCAATGACCCCGAGTGCGGCGAAGTAGGCTGGCCATCCGGCACTGCTGAGCCAGCGTCCGCGACGCCCGCCGGTTACGGTGGCACCGAGCAGAAAGCAGAGTACACCGATTGCCAGAGGCAGCACGGAGCTGAAACGCAAATCTGCATGTTCAAAGCCGCTCAGGCGAATCTGGGTGACGAGTCCCAGTCCGCACAGAAGGAAGACTGCGGCGACCAATCCGTTATCACCATCCCATTTTATTATCCGCAACCAGAGCAGCGTGAATGGAATGGCGGCAGTGAAAACCGCCAGCGGCAGAAGTGGTGCTAGGGGCAGGGCCTGATTGACGAGGTAGCGGCTGTGCACTGCCATAGCGCAGGCGAGAGCCACCACCAGCCAGTCGAGAATCAGCAAGCGTGTCAGAGAGCTTTTCTGTTTTTTCTTTTTCATTGCCGTCTCCCTGAAACTTGAACAAGGCCCAGTCGATCGGCATTCAGTAGCAGTTCCCGGGCAATTGGCAGGGCTGCGGCAGCACCGAAGCCCCCGTTTTCAACGAGGACAGTCACGACTATGGCGGGTTCGGCAAAGGGAGCGAAGCAGGTGAACCAGGCGTGATCACGTCCGGACCCGATCTGAGCGGTTCCGGTTTTGCCGCACACATCCAGCCCTGCCAGATCGGCACGCCGTCCGGTACCGCGTCTGACAGCCTCACGCAGCAGGACCTTGAGTGTATAGGCAGCCGCCGGGGTGAAAGGTTCAGACAATATCACAACGGGGGATGCGGCGTTCAAACGTGGAGCGCAGAGGGCTCCCCGGTTGGCAGCGGCGGCGGTAAAGCAGGCCACATGCAGGGGAGAAACAAGCAGATCGCCCTGCCCTATCGCGGCCTGTGCTCTGTTCCACCGGGACTTGAGAGACGGCACCTGGCCGGGATTGGTTGCGAGGGATTCTTCTGCATCATGCATATAGGCAATTTTTCTGCCGATATGAAGCTGATTGAAAGTGTGACAGAGCTGTTCGGCGGTACAGGCTGCACCCAGTTGTGCAAAATAGACATTGGAAGAGTGCACCATCGCCTCTTTCATATTGATGCTACCCCATCCGCGCCATGTTTCACCTTTTCGGTGAGCACTGTAATACTCGCTATCTCGGATTGCCCGGGTGCCGGAATCAGCGATGAAGCCGCCGCCGGGACAGTTGTAAGTCGGGGATATACCGGCGCACAGGGCGGCCCCGGCCGTAACTATTTTAAAGGTTGAACCGGGTGGGTAGGCTCCCTGAACCGCACGGTTGAAGAGTGGATCAGTGCTGGTGGCATGCAGCACCGATCCGGGATCAGCGGGATCGAATCCGGGGGAACTGACCAGTGCCAGCAGATCGCCATTGCGAGGATTGAGCACGACCACGGCGCCACGGCGTTTTTTAAGCAGATCGTAAGCCAGCTTCTGCAGGCGTGAATCAAGGGTGAGTGTTAGACTTTCACCCTGTTCAGCCCGTCTACCCAGCAGGCTGTGTGCAAGTTGTTCTTTATTTTTAATGACGCCGCTGAGTCTGCTGTCACAGATACGTTCGACGGCTGTGAGTCCGTAACGCGGGTGATAGTAGCCCAGCGGATGAGCAGCCGCCTCACCCAGAGGATAGCGCCGCTCCCAGATCGAACCGGTGCGCGGAGCAGCCAGCACCATGCCGCGTCGGTCGAAGATCGGTCCGCGCAGCGACTGCTGCTCAGCGGCATTGGAACGGCGGTTGTGTGAGCGCAGATAGCTGACAAACCGGGGACGTGCCATGCCGCCGAGTTGCCAAGTTGCCTGATATATCAGGATGGCCAGAAGGGAGCCGCAGAAAATCCAACCGAGCAGAACATAGTTGACTTTTATTTTTTTCCCAGGCAAAGGGGCTGAGAAAATCACAAGTGTCGTAAAGAACCATAGTGCTAAAAAAACAATTTTCAGTATGAGCGGAAGATACTCATTCAAGTCATTTTTTAACAGTAAGGTCAGCCATTGATCCATACCGTTTATAATAACATACCGGATTATTTACGGAAACACGAAAGCGATTCAGCTTCAGCGTTCGATCTCGACAATTTTGAAGAATGCTTTCTTACGGTTACGCGGGATTCTGACCATAGTAGTTTCTTCCGGCGCGCCTTGTATTTCCTGCCTGAATTCGGAGACCCCTCCCGCGAATACCGGGTGGACAATCTGCACAAATTCAGAGGTCCATCCATCACTTGCAAAAGGCGACTCAGAAATCTTGATCACATACCACTGACCGGGTTTTGTCTGGAAGGTGACCGTGAAAAATTCCGGCTCAAGGGTTGTCATTAAAGCACGCAGTCGATTAAGTGCCACCTGAATCGGTTGCTGCGTTTCAAAGATATGGCCGGTTTCATCCTTTATTCTGAAGAGATAATCGGCACCGGCAGTTAAGCCGTCGGCCTCGACTGTGTATGAATGGGAACCGCTTCCGACAATCTGTTCTGATGGAATCAGGGCGGTCAAATGCCATTCATCGTCAATCAAAGCGTAAATTTCAATGGCCTGATTGCCATTTTCATCGGCTGTCGCAAGCTCAATCAGCACACGTCCATCGGCGGCGGCATATATTTTCAGATCGATCCGGGTTGAGAGCGGATGGGTCGAGAAACCGAAATTCAAAGTTTCACTCGGATTACCAGCCAACACACCATACCCGGATGACACCTGATATTCAATCACGGCATACACACCATCAGTATCCGGCAAAGCGCGGTTACGAGTCGGATCGCTTGCATATGGTTCCTGATCCGGCACTGCTATCAATGCGGCACTAGCACGCGAAACAAGAATCGACACGAGGCTCGTCGGCACATCCAAGAATTTGTAATATCCGGTCGCATCGGTATAAACCGTATTAGTCAATACCCCGTTAACCACGAGACGCACTTCCGCGTTGGTAATTATGGTGTCGCCCGCATTGCGCAGCAAATCACTGTTTTGATCTTCAAACAGATACCCTTCCAATACCGCGAGCACAAAAACATCTGTGCGAGCCTGATCTACGGCATTAAAAACAGGGGCATCAACGCAAGTCACATCCTGGAAATCGCATGCTTCGGATGGGCTGATCACCCAAGACGCCTGCACTGAACCAAGATCAAAATTAAACAGGGCATCCTCAAAATACGCCGGGCCATTGCCTCCGGTGACTATACGGACGCTCCCGGCAGATGTAATGCTCAATCCACTAACGCCGAACAGCTCTTCACCCGCCATAAAATCCCCTGATTCATCCGCATCGATCCAGATCAGCCCAGCCGGTGAAAGCGCATTATCAACGCCTACAGGCTGCACATTACTGGCATACGCCGTCGGATCAGGAATTGTCACGAGCAAATCACCGTCGCCGGATGTTCCAGTGTTGGCGGCTACAGCGAAAAGTGTACCGGAAGGATGAAAAGCCAGACCCTCGATATCCTCGCGACTACTGGTCGCCAAAATCACGCGATAATCCAGACCGGAGCCAAAGGCATCTTCAACATGACGACCTGTCAACGGGTCGATCTGGAAGAGCAGATCAGGCGCACCGGAGCGTCGTAAAATTGCAAAAAGCGTTCCGTCCGAGGCAAACGCGAGGGCCGTCACCTGCACCGAGCCGGCGGCCTGATCGCCCGACACTCCTTCAAGCGCTTGGTCATCAGAACTGCCTGTGCTCAAAACAATCGGGCCGATCGCAGTGAACGCACCGGTATTAATATCGAGATAGCCGAACAGATTACCATCAGTTAGATAGAGACGCGACAGATCGGGCGCCCACGTCAGTGCGCCCGCGTTAACCGTACCGGCGGGGCCGATGTCAGATACTCCACTGCTGTCGATTCGCAACAGGCGCGACTCTCCGTCACCGCAGACGGTGGAATCTGACAACACGTAACACGCGCCGCCAGCAGAGGGAACAGCGCCAAAAAATTGAGCCGTGTTGGTTACAATTCCATCCACAAAAGAGTCATCAACCGCAACGGTCAGCGTGAAATCCGGCACCACTATCACAGAGTTGGCGGCGGCCGCGGGATAAATACTTGGAATATCTCCGGTTGTGAAGGATGAAGGGATGGAGAATGTCAAGCTTTGCGGCGTATCCGAGACACCGGCCGTCACACTGTACCGATAGTAGTAATAGCGTGTAGTCGCGGTCGGAATATTCTGGGGTGCGGGCAAAGGCCCGTCGATCAGCGTCGCGCCAGCTTCTCCCGTAGCCGTAACCGTCAAGGCGGGAGGCTGCAGATTTGTATCGCTGGGGCAGAATCCACAAGCACTCATACTTACCTTTACCGTGACGATATCGCCGGTGCGCACCGCATAGGGAGTAGCAATCATCTCAGTTTCCCGTGTAGCCACACTCCCAACTGTCACCAAAGCACCGCCAGACATAACTGCCGCCGGTGCGCTGGGCAGCATAGTCCAAGTGTTTTCAGCTATATTATAGCGTCCAAACGCGGTTCCATTGCCGAAAAGCACATAGAAGCGTACAGATCGCAGCACCATGGCACCTCCTTGACTGACGGGATGCGGCGGCTGAGACATGGGAGCACCGGACACAGTTGTGACGCTCCAAGTATCGGTTGCAATATGATAACGCCAAAAGGCCGTCTGGCCATCACCCTGCAACACATACAAATTGCCTCTGTCATGCGCCATTGCCGCACCACCCAAAATTGGAGAGGAGCCAGCCATGCCGATATGCGCCGGTGCCGATGCCAGAGTCTGCCACTCATCGGCAACCGGATCATAGCGCCAGAGCGCATCAGAGTTATTGCCGCGCAAGGCATAAACAAAGGTGCCGTCATTCGCCAGTCGTCCACCACGCCCCACCGTCGCAGGTGAATCCGCCATCGCAACCCATGTGTCAGTTGCGATATCATAGCGCTGAAAAGAGAGTGTGTTATTTCCGACAAGCGCGTATATTGAGCCATTGAGATGAGTTAACGATCCACCTTCATCCACCTCAGCAGTAGCGCCAAGCGCCGTACGATCGTTCCAAATATAATCAGGAGAGGTGTAAATATTAAAGCGTCGGAATGTCTGACTGGATTGTCCCGCCAGACCAAAGATATCCGTGCCGGTAAAGACCAGTGCTCCGCCACCGCCGACCGCGCTGCCAAAATCCGCAAGCGTCGACCAAGTCGCTGTGTTCTGATCATACTCCCAAAAAGATTGCGTATCTCCACCACGGAAGGCATAAAGTTTGGGACGAGTTGTCAATGTGCCCTGGTATGCCGGCACAGTTGACCCCAGGTTCCAAGTCACGCTGCCACCCGTGAATGCACCACCGTGACTCGCGGATACGAAAGTCGTTCCCGGCGGCAGTGGATCGGAGAGCGTGACATCCGCAAGTGCTCCAGCAGCCGGAGGATTGACACTGAGCGTGTAGGTTAATATCTCATCCGGTTGCGCGATCGACTTATCAACCGCTTTACTCAGTAGCGGAACAAAAGGAAAATCAAGATTTTCAACCACCTCACCCGAAGAAAGCTGCACAAAAATTTCGGGCACAGCCGTAACCAGACCGGCTGGCAGATCAGGATCGCCGGATGCCACAACAACCACATAGTTGCCGGGCATCAAATCGATGAACTCATAATATCCGTCGCCAGAGGTTTCGCTCTGATTCACCAGAATGCGATTGCCAAAATCATCCAGTCGATAGAGAAATACCGTGACATCCGGCAGAGGAATATCGTCATTGTTCAGCAGACCATCGTTGTCGAAATCCTCGAACACATAACCGGAGATCGCCGCCGGATCGGGGGCAAGATAGCCAAAATCGGCGGTGATAACCGTGTCAGACTGCGCAATAAACGTCGCGGGCAGCACGCTCAAAACTGTCGAAAGTGTGGTCAGTGTATAAACGGTTGTAAAATAATCATCCACACCGCTGGCCGAACCATCCTGCACTCGGGCCAGATAGGAGAGGTTCGGTTCAAGATTTTCAAAGATGTACGCGCCGCCGCCGGACGTTTCGGTCGTCGCAATCAGCAGATCAATCTCATCCAGCACGCCATTTCCATCGACATCGAAATAGAGTTCGAGCATCACACCGTCGATACCTGAATCCAGATTATTAAAAACACCATCGCCATCACGATCCTCAAAAACCGTATCGCCTATCGAGCCATTGCCCGACGGCTGATAGCCGAAATCCGCGGCCAGGTAAATCTGGTTCGCAGCCAGTATCACCGTATGCTGCTCATCCATTGCTGCATCTGGATCTGATGTCAAAGCATATCCCGAAGGCACACCGTTCTCCACCTTAACCGTATAGGTGCCGGCAACCAGATTGTCAAACAGATAGATTCCGTTGGCATCGGTGTTGACACTTGCTATCAATGTGTTGCCGGAATCATAGAGACTAACCGTCACGCCCGGCAGACCGCTCTCACCGGCATCCTGCGTGCCGTTGCCGTTCCAGTCGTAAAAAATCGTATCTCCGATCGAACCCGTCGCATAGAGCCCCGCATCCCAGGTCAAGTCGCTCTCACCTGGATACAACACCGTAACCGGCATAGTACCGTCGGCATTCGCGTCACTGTCCAGAGATGTGTCTCCTCCCGCATTGGAAGGGCTGAAAACATATCCTGGCGGGGCGTCGACCTGAACATAGTACTCATCCGAAATGATATCCTCAAAAAGATAGAACCCCTGGCTGTCGGTCACGGCAGTGGCCACCGCGACATTATCAGAGGAGAACAGCGTGACGCTCACCCCTGCCAGCCCCGGCTCGCCAGCATCCTGAATGCCGTTTTTATTGGTATCCTGCCAGATGCGGTTGCCAATCTTCGCGGTAAAAATATAATCTTCAACCTCTCCGGTGGTTGCCAGATCAGTAGAACTGTTTCCACCCTGTCCCGCCAGGTTAGTGTAGCGAAAACGCACGGGCATGCTGCCGCTGGCATTTGAAGGCACAGCGACGGTCAAATCATAGGTGCCATTAGTCAGCGTCAGGTCGCTGATCGTTCCAGGAGTGAGCACAGTAGGTCCTGTTGCAGAGAGCAATGTCATAGAACCCAAGGTGCCGCTGGCGGTCCAGTCGATGAACGCGCTCAGATAACCGGGCGTGGCGGCTGTAATGCGCAGAACCGCATTATCACCCGGAACAAAAGGAGTGAGCAGTTCAACTCCGTCCTCATCGTCAAAACCTGACAGATCGTCGCCACGCGCCAACGTATCTGGAGAACCGTCCGGTTCAGGATCAGCATACTCTCCAAGCCGGGCACCGTTCGGCACAAGATAGTGCCGAGCACCATTCTGCGTTATAAGAGTTGGATACGGCGAAGGCAGATCACCATAATCTGTCAAATATCCACCTCCCGGAGGAGTCAAAAAGTAATCATCCTGTCCCCCGGTCTTGGCCGGAGAGTGATGCGACTGGGCTGAAATTACAAAGACCGGTTCCGAACCGAAACTACTGAGATCAGCCGACCACTCGTAAACCATCGGCCACTCCCACTGATAATAAGGGCTGTAAGTTATCGACCCCGTCGTCGGATATCCTTCCAGACCAAGCGCTACATCCGGCGAGCCAGCTTCAAACGGCGACTTCCAGTTGCCGATGTCCGATCCGTTCACATACATGTTCCAGTTCGGTGCTCCATTGCTCATATAGTTATTTATGTTCCAGGCAAAAGAGCTCGATGAAACGTAACCGGACGGAGGAGTACCGGAGCCTGCGCCGGTGGTATGATCAGATTCCCAGACCCCGCCGACCAGCGCGCCGTAGCCCTGATTCCACTGATAGGTTGTGCTGCCAACCGTCAATGTAAACTGCGCATACTCGCTGTCGACCAGTCGTCTGGCCAGATGGGGTGGACTCCATCCCGCATTCCGAGTATAGCTACGATTGCCGAAAACGTTGTCGTTTACCGAACGATCAACCACCAATGCCACGTAGATTCGATTATCAGCAAAGGTATACCAGAGTTTACTGCCGCCAATCGACGTATTATAAAGCACATATTTATTTTCATCGCCATCACCATAAAATAAACCATTAACAGTTGGCACAGCCGCATTCAGTCGGCCAACTCCTGTAAGCACCGTCATAATAAGAGTCAACGACGCTTGTAAAAACCAACTGGTTTGCATTTTTTTATTCATTTGTCCTCACTAATTAATGTCATTAACAATACAATGGCAAAATGGCATGATATTGTTAATAAATATATTCAGTACTAATTATCCCTTAATTTTTATTATTATGCAATATGTTTAAAAATAAGAAA
>JAGYOL010000108.1 GCA_018399555.1 Kiritimatiellia bacterium
AGTGCCTCACTTTGGTTGCGGCTGAAAGCAGCTTTGGTATCAGAAAGAATTGCAGCTCTTTGAGTGGCGCGCATTGATGTCAGGCACGCGGATGAGCACGATCATAGGTTTCACGCAGACGCTCAATAGAGACGTGCGTGTATATCTGCGTGGTGGAGAGTGATGCGTGCCCCAGCATCTCCTGCACACTGCGCAGATCCGCACCTGCGTCCAGCAGATGGGTGGCGAAGCTGTGCCTCAGCTTGTGCGGCGTAATATGTGTCGGAAGACCGGCGCGCTCCAGCCATATCTTCATCTGACGCTCCACCGTTCGCACCGACAGCCGCCGGCCTTTCTGATTCAAAAACAAAAATCCGTCGTCCCCAGCAGCCAGAGGCCAGAGCACCGCCGCAGCTTCGCGTGTCTGTTGCAGAACATCACAGGCCGGTCCGCCGACCACACAGAGACGTTGCCTGCCCCCTTTGCCATCCACCACCGTCAAACCGCGCTCCAGATCGAGATCCCCCCATTGCAGAAAAATGATCTCGCTGATCCGGCAGCCCGTACTGTATAGCAACTCAAAAACCGCCGCATCCCTGATCATTGCATACTCTTTGACGGGAGTACTCCGTCCAGACTGACGCAGTTCCAGCAACGCATCAACCGGAGCCGCCAGCAGTTCCTCAACCTCATCCACACTCAGCACATCCGGCAGCTTGCGCTGCAGTCGCGGTCCGCGCAGCGATGCCAGCGGATTTGAGACCACAACTTTTTCTTCCTGCAGAAAATTGTAGAACGAGCGCAATGAAGCCAGCTTGCGGCGGGTTGTAGCCGGAGCACTGCCATTACGGTGAAAACGCACCAGAAACGCCCGCACCGCCGGGGTGGTGACGTTACTCCATTCAAATGGCGGATCAAACTTCCCCTCCGGCCAGACAAAAGCGGCCAGCTGACCGATGTCCTGAAGATAACTCATGGCCGTATTTTCAGAGAAGCCGCGAATTGCCGAAAGATACTCCATGAATTTTTTGACACACTCATCACTCGCCGTGTCAACCCGGTTAACCATAACATACCCATCCACAAAATCCATCTTCACATCCAGCTCAAAATCATCTGACAGACTGCTTGCACACTTCATAACCGACTCCTGTCACAAAAAATTTACCGCCATCCGCGATTTTTACGCTTTAAATTCACGCCGCACTGATATATCTTATCTGCGATTTATCCGCTCCTGTAGCTCAGTTGGATAGAGCATCGGATTTCTAATCCGGCGGTCGCAGGTTCGAGCCCTGCCAGGAGCGCCATCTGTTGTTCTGCGTCATACGAAACTCGCTACTCCGCAAAAACCGGCTCCAGTTCCTTGAATGAAACCCATCCGCCGCCCAGGTCGTCAACCGTAATGCGCAGAAAACGCACCGCACGCGGTTCAAAGCTGTGACGGCTGCTGTTACGAACCTCCCGTGAACCGCTCTGATCCACCACCGTGCTCCACTCTCTGCCATCCATCGACGTTTCGATCTTGTAGCTGAACCAGACACGGTTCTTCCAGAATATATTAACTCCTTTGAGCTCCCTGACTTCGTGTAATTTAAGCTGCCACCACTGGGGAACCGATCCGTCACGCGCCGCCCACCTGCTCTGGCGATTGCTGTCAACCGCGTTTTCCGGCCAGTTCGAGTGCTCAAAGCTTGATGCCGTTACCGTACCCCTTTCTGTTCGTGCACCTGGACGCGCTCTCTTTTTACCGTTCCGCTCTGGATCGTAATTCGGATTAGGCCGCATCATCTGCGCATCCACGGCGGAACGCCAGACGGTCATCCGTTTAAGCAGTTCACGCGCCTGTTCAGGGTGCCGAGCAGCCAGATTGATGCTCTCCAGCGGATCTTCCCTCAGGTTGTACAGTTCAAGTGCCCCATCTTCAAAAAACTCAATCAGCTTCCACTCCCTGTGCCGGATAGCACCATAGGGCATGGTACGATGATAGTGGGGATAGTGCCAGTAGAGGGTGTCGCGTTTCAAACGCTCACTGCTCTCTTCAAGCAGCGGCACAATACTGACGCCATCCATGTGCTGATCAGGTCGCAGCGGCAGACCGGCCATTTCAAGCATGGTAGGATAAAAATCGGTGCCGATCACCATTTCGTCACAACGTGAACCCGGCGCCGTTCTTCCCGGCCACTTCACAATAAACGGCTCCCGCACACCGCCCTCATGTGAAAAACCCTTGTAACCATTCAGACCGCCGGTAGTATGATCATGATCACCCCCGTTGTCACCAGTCAGAATAACCACCGTGTTTTCAGCGATCCCAAGATCGTTTAATCTCCGCATGATACGACCGACACTGTGATCCAGTGCCTCAACCATGCCAGCCCTTGCCGGATTGATGAACTCGTTTTTGCTGTTCACAAATGTCTCCGCCTTGTTTTTGTACTTCTCGACAATCTCAGGCGGTGCCATAATCGGACCATGCAGTGTGTAATAGGCGAAGTACAGTAGAAACGGAGACTCCTTGGCAACCCCGTCGATATAACCGAGGGCGGCATCCGTCAGTTTGTCGGTCAGAAAATCGCCGGGCTCTCCGTCATCCAGACCAGGCAAATCAAAAGGTGAAAAATACCGTCCGCGCCCCTTGGGCTGTCCCCATTCGCATCCACCTATATTAATATCGAATCCGTGGCTGGTCGGATAGTGCTCTTCAAAATCAGTCGCACCATTGGGCATCAAATGCCACTTACCGACAAACGCCGTGTTGTAGCCACCCTCTTTAAGAGCCTCCGGCAGAGTCACACGCTCATGATCGATCTTCATCTTCCATTCCGGCACAGCCAGTTTGGCATATGGACGTTTATGACCGGCAATCCAGTCGGTCAGATGCAACCGGGCCGGATAGCACCCGGTCATTATGGCAGCCCGGCTCGGCGAACAGACGGTGCAGGCTGAATATCCGTTGCTGAACATCATGCCCTCCGCAGCCAGTCGGTCAATATTGGGAGTCTCATGAAATTCAGCACCGTAACAACCGAAATCAGCCCATCCCAGATCATCGACAAGCAGAAAGACAATATTCGGTTTAGCAGCTGCCGCCGGCAGCAACCCGGAAAACATAAACAGGATAACAGCAATCATTAATTTCATGTAGGTTACTCCTTTCAACTACAACACAAAAACTCGCCCGCACTGCTAGTGTCAGGGTGTGTACACACCGTCAACAGAGTTTACGACAACCCGTCGATTCATACAATCTTGTATTTCACACAATTTTCGATTTCCCGTTGACATACAGTTCGATTTTTGAGATATTGCACGACGTTTCAACCCTCGGTAGGGTACCGAAGTGGCCAAACGGGGCAGACTGTAAATCTGCTGTCATCGACTTCCTTGGTTCGAATCCAAGCCCTACCACCATTTTCAAAAAGCCACTGCATACGCTGTGGTTTTTTTGCTTTCAAGAAGTTATAGTCGCTGAAAATCCAGCTCATGGCCGTTATAAGTTCAACGAACCATTATAATCGATCCTTGCGGTATGGCAGGGGGCAGTTCGCAGAAAAAGAGGACTTCGCCCAAAGCGACGGTATGAGCAGCGTCGGCAGGCTGATAATTTTTGTTAATATCCAGCGCGACATAGCGTGCGCTTACATCGGTGAAGCCCAGCACATTATGGCAGGTCTGAGTTGATCCTCCGGGATTTTGTAGCAAAAACATATCACGCGCAACAAGAGTCCAGCCGCTGCTGTTAAATGTTGTTTGATCTAGATGCGAATTGCTGAAAGCGCTGTCGTCGCGCACCCAGACATTCAAAGATTTGACCGCGCGTTCAACAACAGTGTTGGTTGACGGATTAAAGTTGAATATGCTGAGCGCGTGGATATTACGAATGCCGCCCAGATCATAAATGAGCCACATGTCATCAGCTTTATGACCGTCGACGGTAGTTGCCGACCAGGCGTGGTTTTCACCATGAATTGCCAGGCCCGGCAGGTACTGATATTTGGAGTAATCTCCCTCCTGACCAGGCTCGCCGATAAAGTCTAGACCGCTATCGTTGATCGTGTTAATTGCACCGCGTGTTGTCGGCTGACCCGAAAAGACAAGTTCATCGTATGCAATCGCGCTGGATGGAACAACTCTGATACTGTTGGTGATATTCAATCTGCCGAAGAGCTGAACCTCACCCAAACCGCACCCGCTGCCGTAATCATAACTGCTGTTGACATCAATGGCTACCATACGGGCATTGATGCCATTCAGAGCCGTCACATTCGATACCTGCTGAGTTGTTCCGCCGGGATTCTGGTAGAGTCTCAGATCGGAATTGACCGTCACCAGCGTCCAGCCATTTGTGTTGAACGGCACTCCATTGGTGCGGGTGTTGTTAATGTCCATATCTTCACGAACCCACACATCAATATCTTTAGCACCGCGACCTGCGGTAGAGCTAACTGGAGGGTTGAAGTTGAAAATGTTGAGCGCGCTAAGTTCACAAACAGTGCCAAGGTCGATGATTACCCACATGTCATCCGGCGTGGTAGTTGTTTCTATTCTGACTCCAAGCCATTCGGTGTCATAGCCGTACTGATCTAAGCAAAAATCATATTCATACTTAGTGTAATCGCCCTCTTCTCCCGGGGTGCCGGTAAAAAGCAGTCCCGAACCGTTTATCAGATTAATTGCTTCACGACGATCACCAGCTTCGAAATTTGAGAAGGCGTTGACCGGATTGAGCAACTTAGATTCAGGAATAGATAAGTTGCCGAAAATCTGCACCTCGTCAATCAGCGAAAATGACGCGTTCCCGTAGCTACTGTTGATATCCAGCGCGACATAGCGCCCTTTAACATCCTGCAAGCCGGAGAGAACTCCGGCGGCACTTTCATTTGTTCCTCCGGCATATTGGGTCAAAGTCATCTCATTGGAAACAGTCAGGAGAGTCCACCCATTTGTATTGAACGCAGCTCCGTCGAGATTGCTGTTGGAGAACTCATTATCCTCTCTTACCCAGATGTCCAGTGTTTGTGTTTCACGATCGGTATTAACTCCACTCTGCAGTGGATTAAAATTAAAAATGTTGATCGCATCAAGCTCATATATCTGCCCTAAATCAATTACAGCCCAGAGATTGTCCACTTGTCCGCCTGCCGGAGCAGCATGACCGGTCCAACAGGTATATACTCCGTGATCATTCAAACAGGGAGCAATCTGATACTTTGTATAATCATGTTCTTCTCCGATCGAGCCGGTAAAAACCAGCCCGGTGCCGTCAATCATGTGCGCAGGAGCTCTTTGAGTTTCCTTGTCGGCGGTGCCGGAATCAAACCAGGTTCCCGCGATTGCCCCTTGCGGTTTCACAAGCTCCGCCATACCGTAAAAGACCATACCCACAGTCAGAATACCCGACATCAACTGAATTTTCGTAACCATAACAACCTCCATTGATTAAATATCCTTACCGAACAAAGCATAATAAGGTGTAACTCCACCAGAATTACACATACACATTAACATTAGGGCAGAATTTTTTAAATATTTAAATGCGTTTTTTTAGACATTTTTGCGACACATTTTTATTACGGATTATCCACAGCCTCAATGGTGTGTGAGTGTGTGGGAGAAGGCGGCTCCGCTGGTTTAGAACTTCATTCGTGGGAAATGCCAAGCACCAGTCGGCCGCTCTGACGGAGTTGTCCATCCTTGCTCAGAATACTTACCCTGAACCGCAGTAATTCATCCGGTGAAGTCATCGGAGTGCTGAATTCAAAGGGATAAGTATTGTCATTCCGGGCAACCCATTTGCCATCAGTATAAGTTTCGAGTCTCATCTGCTCTGCCTGGTCCGGCGACGCCGACGACCAGACAAAAGCATCCCAGGCTCCGTAATCCACCGCGATTGCCGCAGCTTTTACATGGATTTCTCCCAGTTTAACATCAACTTCCGAGGGGATATTGCCGAATATTTTGGCCGGGGCCTGGTGGTGTGCGGCAACATTGATTTTTGTTCCGGCAAGCTCAACCACAAGCAGCTCCCGGGGTTTGAAATCAAGTTTGACGACACCGTTATGCAACTCTATCTGCTTCAGCTCCGCGCTGTTGCGCAGAGCTGCCGATTGTACACCCTGCAGCTCCGCACCGGGAAGATCGCGCGATAAAGTCAGCTCCGCGCTTTGAGAAATTTTTGTCTGATTTATCAGAATTGCATAAAACTTGTTTGCATTATAGGCGGTCAGGGTGTTGATCTGACAATTACTGAGTTGCGCGGCATTACGGTTCAGCCAAAGCCAGCAATCCTTCTCTCCGTAAATTTTGCCGGGGGCATGCCCATACACTCTGCCATCGAAAAAGGCATAACCATTCTCACGTACCCATGGAAATTTTATTTCTCCGTCAGAGAGCACTTCAGCCTCAGAGACAAGATAGTCGATACACCAGGAGAGATGCGGAACGATGTGATGATAGTAGATTGTCGACTGATCCGGGCCGACATAGGGATATTGCGGGTCATTGACCATATCCATATGTCCTGCGACGTAGTAGCCCGGATAGTTGGCCCAGCGTCCGACCACGGCGTTACGGGCGCAGGTTTCAAAGGCTTTGTCGCCGGTATAGCGGGCCAGTCTCAGAAACTCCGGAGCCCAGACAGCCTGATATATCAATCGGTTGCGTCCAGCACCAAGGGTGCTAGGCTGTTCAAAGCCGAGTCCCACACAGGCGACCTGCCAGGCCGGAGCCTTGTGTTCCTTCAGCGAGTCCGCATGCAACGGAAAGCCGAGCCGGGATTTATCAGCTCCGCGAGCCAGCAGATTCCCATTCCACGGGTCGCCCTCATATTTTCCGCCGGGGAATATGGTTGTCTCTCCATCGGGAAAGAGCGGCTGAGTCCATAATCCGACCATTAACTGTCGCGCTCCTATGACGGCTCCATCCAGATAGCGTTTTTTCCCGGTCATCTCATACATCATCAGCAGACCCTCCCAATCCGGAACAAAGGAGATCAGCCAGAATGGGGTGTGACCGACAACCTTTGTCGGGGGCGTAACAACATTCTGCTCCAGATATTCATCTGCCAGTCGCATAGCTTCCTTAAGATCGTCAGGATTACCGGTTATACGGTAACGCACCGCCCACTCGTTGAAAATACCGGCATGACTGTAACCCTGCGTTCTGCTTATTTTTTCTGTCGCCGGAAAAGCTATCCGCCTGAACGCAGGTGTGTTTCCCGCGCACAAAGTTTCCAATGCTGAATAGGTGACACTGCCGAAATTCTTCAACGGGCCACCCATGGGGCCGCAGTTATAGCGACCAGAGTCATGCGGAGCAGGCGTAAAATGAAATCCTCCGCGAGAGAGAACATATTCGAGAGTCGGCAGAACCCGTCTACGATAGATATCCTGATCGGAGGTCAGTTTATAGACAGAGAGCATTGTCGCAGGTGTCGAATGGGTTACGGTATTGCGGGATTCAATCTGATACCACCCTTTGGGCTCCTCCCACCAACCGCCGAACTCATCATCCATGAGCAGATCGATCATATTATGAACCGCGTCGCTAAGCGAAACATTGACATTTTTGCGGTAGTCGCGGAACTCGAAGACCTCGTCAGCGGCGGTACGGTAGGCCGCGTACCACTCGCCGGGCTGAACAAGAACATTGAAAGCGAAGCTCAACTCTTCATCCGCCGCAACTTCCGTGTCAGGCATAGTTGGAACAGGTCCGTAGATCGACGGCTGAACATTCCCCGCTTCATCCCTGATGCACAAGCCCATATTGGGATTGCGCCGATCCGGCCAGGCAAAGGGAATTTCAGAAGGATCACCGACAACTCCCCAGCAGACCGCTTCCGCACCCTTGCCCACCTGCGCCAGCGCCAACGGCGTCGGAGCGCGGGGATCAAGCACCATATAGGCTGCTTCAGGAAAACGCTTGCGCTGAAAAGCCAGCGGCAACTGCAACTCTTCCACATCGGCGAGCGGCTGCCGGAAGAAGAGATGATAACCGAGGGAGTATGAGCCACTGACAGCGGGGGTGAAGCGCAACTTGACATTTGCAGCCTGTCTACCTGCGAGCAGACGCCATTCCGCACGCAGTTGACCAGCTGACAAAGGAGCGAACTCCAGAATCACTGTGCCGCCTTCCTGTTGCGCAGTAATCGGCATAAAGCGCAGAAATTCGCCGGCTCTCCATATCTCCGGCGGGGTTGTGGTTCTGGCTGTCTTCAATTGCCGGCCATCAACGGAAATATCGACAGATTGCGTTTCGGAGAGTTCCCACAGTGGAAGTGTGCCGCTGTACCGAATTTTTTTAACTCGGCTTTTGAGCACTGCGTAGACTTCATCAGCGGCGTTGACATCAGCCGCCACCCATTTATCTCCCCGACGGTATTCAACTGCCGGGATTATGGTCTCAGCTCCTTCAGCCACAGCAGGCATAAATTTATAACGTACAAATTCATTTTCCAGCACAGCGGCGGGTTTTTGTGATGTGACTGTAATCGGACGTTGACGTAAAGGATCTGCTTCGGCATCTCCGAAATGCCGGATCATCTGTGGTTTAACGCGCGGCAGCTTGCGGCTGCCAAGCTTTCCATCCGGTTTCAAGTTGGCGTCTGTTGTTAACAGCAGGGCATCCATACGGGCAAAGGTTTTAGAGAGATCGTGAATGCTGATCAGAACATCACCTGCCTTCAGAGTAAATGCTCCACCCGGTTCCCAGTTGAATCCCTCTTTGTGTGAATCACCGAAAATCTCATCTGAACGCCAACCGTTTATTGAGAGGGTGAAGGTGCGGGTGCCCGGTCGGTTATCGGCAAAATCGCGGGCTCGCACCCAGAGATGATAAATACCGTCCTTAGGAATTGTGACCGCTGTCGCAGCCGGAAGGTCCGCGCCTTTTTCGCCCGCGAAAAGATATCTGCTGCCTGAACAATCGATTCTGTCTTCCAGCGATATCCAGTTGCCGGTATATTGAAAATCTTCCGCCTCAATGCCGATCGTGATCGGTTTTTCAACAGCGGAGATCGATTGCGCCATAACAACACAACATATTGCGCACAACATTCCAATTCGAATTTTATTCATGTTTTTCCCTCGGTTTCATGTGGCTTAAAAAGCTCAAGCCGGATATCGGATATAAAAACTAACCCAGC
>JAGYOL010000109.1 GCA_018399555.1 Kiritimatiellia bacterium
CTTGTTCCGCAAATTTATCGGTAAAGGGTTTCATCTCTTCACGGGTGTAGCGGTAGGGCTCTTTGGTGCGACCGGTCATCACATCACGGCTGAGAATCGCATTGCGCGGCATACCGGCGTCCTCTTCGATCGTCACCGGATCGGCGATACCGACGGTCACAAAGATTACGATTTCTCGCTGCTCTTTCTGACGTCCCTTCCAGCCGAAGAGCCGCGGGCCGATCCAAGGGATGTTCTTCAGGAAGGGGATGCCGTTGTCGAGGTTGGAATCGATTGTGCGGGAGAGTCCGCCAATCACAGCGGTGCGTCCGCTGTCCATTGTAAAAACGGTCTGAATGCGCTTCATATCGATGATTGGGAAGCGGCTCGCCGGCATCTTCTCATCGAGGCCCTGCACATCAAAATAGCCGATACGTTCACTGATTGAGGGTTCGATGGTCACTGTGATCAAACCCGAGCTGCTGATCCGCGGTGTGACCTCGAGGGCGATTCCATAACTGAAAAAAGCCTCTCCGACAAATGGCTCCTCTTCACCGGGAATAACTGCCAGTTTGGTTGAGACGCTGTCGCGCATACCCTCGGCGGTGGCAGCCTGATAGTCTACCTCGATGTTGGGTTCCTTGGTGGTCATATCGATCTTAGCGCGTTCTTCATTGGCGACAATCACTTTGGGATTGGAAAAGATCGAAATACCGTCGTTCTCCTCGAAGGCGCTCAGAGCGATTCTGAAGTCATCAATACTCATCATACCGCCATAGGCCCGCACCCGTTCCCAGGTCATGTCATTTTCGGATGTACCCGCCAGAGTCGAACCTGTTAATGTGGAGGGCACCATATTGACACGCATGTCGCGCTTGGTGCCATCACCTGAGAGTGAATCCTCGGTGGAAGTTGCACCGGTCGGGTAGGTGGCTATCCGGGAGTTGTTGTTTTCGATCCCGCCCTTCATACCGGTTACATTCACTCCCCATTCATTGAGTGAATCCCACTTGAAACCCAGTTTTTTGCTGGCGGAGGCGGTCATTTCAACAAAACGTGCCTCGATATAAACCTGCTGGCGGGGCGCGTCGATCGCGTTCAGAATCATTTCGCACTCGTTGAGCTCCTTTTCCGGTGCGCTAACAATGATGGTGTTGGATGAGGGAAAGGCGGTCGCTTTGCCTTTGTCGCCGAGCACCGAGACAAAGAGCTCTTCAACATCCGCGACGCGTGCGTTTGAAAGCTGGAAGGTCTTGGTTACCGTCGGTATTTCGGTGGTTCTGACATCGACCAGATAGATGCCTGAGCCGGCGGGACGTTCGATCAGCTGCAATCCTTGCGGCTCCAGAATCGAAGTCAGCCCCTTCTGCCAAGGGACATTGTCGAGGCGTACGCTGACACTCTGCTGCAGATTTGTGCCGGAGGAGATAATGTTGGCTCCGGTGGCATCGCGAAACGCTTTGATCACATCCGAAAGCGGAGTTTCGTCGAAGGTCATCGAAACCATCGCCTCTTTGTCGGTTTTGCTTACCACACGCACGGTGTTGGCACTCTGATCCTCTCCCAACGCACACCATCCTGCGAGCAGCAGGGCTGTCAACAGGGGGTATGCCGTTTTGTATGCTTTCATAGTTTTCTCCTGTTTAGTTCAAACAATCACTTGACCACATCATCGGGTCGTGGCTGTACCACACCTTTTTTCGCTCCACCGGAGCCACCTTGTTTTTTGTTAGCCGGATGATCTCCGGCAACTCTGGTTGCGGAAAGCTCTGACAACTCGACGGCATTATTTTCAATTTTACCGATTTCCCAGACAAAAAGCACTCCATCACTTGTAATCTTAACGTCATCACCGCTTTGGTAGTGGCGATTGTTGATAATTACGAGCGATTTTTTAACATCTTTACCGTCTACCGGCCTGTTTGCCAACGCATAACCGCTAACTTTAAGCAGTTTTCGCGCCACCTTCCAATCTTTGTCGGTAATCGGTTTCGGTGGTGGTGGCGGTTCCGGTTTCTTTTCAACCGGCTTGGGAATCTCAACCGGTTTTTCCGGTTCCGGCTCGGCCGGCGCGTAGCCGACTGGCCAGAAAGGGTCTCTGTGTGATGCCTTTTCGTTGGCCAATGCGGTTGCGGTTGTGATGATCAAAGCTAAAAGGGTTGTAGTTTTCATGGTGAAACCAGAGTTACTTCTTCGTTTGCGGCACCTTCTGTTCGATCGGCCATTCCAAACTTATTTTAACCAGATGATTTTCAGGGTCGCGGTTTTGAGGGATTATTTTCAAAGATGAGAGAGCAACCATGGGTAATTCTTGTTCTGTATAACTGATAAAGGCTGTAATCTGGGTGTAGGAGCCGGAGGTCGTGAATTCGATCGGGAGTCGGGCATAAGCGACCGTCTCCAGTTCAGCTGGGTGCCGCATGGGTATGAGCGGAAGCTCGGTGACGTCGTTGATTGTCAATCCGTACTGCAGAGCCAATGGTTCGACAAGGGTTTTAGCACGCATGGTATATGAGTTCAGCAGCGGGGTAAGCACGCCAGAGTCGATTAACTTCTGATGCTCCTTTTCAAGTTTTTCAACCAGCGCTCTTTTGTCATCGGTGGTGGCGATAATTTCCTGGATATTTTCATTGTTGGCGATGAGATCATCGAATTTGGCCTGCGCGTCCTTGACTCTGTTTTTCAGCGGCAGCACAATGAAATATACCAGAGTGGCGTTGAGTAACGCACACGCGATTACGATCAGCGCAGCTTTTTTAGCGGGTGAATCGGCGATTTCAGATGTTTTAAATCTGGTCATTCAAACCTCCTTGGCCAGCACTCGCAAAAGATGTCAAAACGGAGCAAATTTCTGCCGTTGCGTTTGGCTGAATTCTCCGGGCGGATGGAGTTGACCGGTATGCTGGCATAGGTTATCAGATTGGTGTAGGCATCATCTTTAAGCCCGCTCAATAGCTGTTCGACCGCATTAACGGCATTTGCTCCGCATGTCAGACCGGAGATCGTGAAAGCCGCCCGCTCGAATGAGTTTGTGGGACCGGCACTCTCTTTGTTTTTGGTAAAAAGGGGCGGCGGGGGTGGCAGCACCTCCAGTTTGGTGAACTGAATGTTGGTGGATACATGTCCGGGGATGTCGCTTAAGACTGCGCCATAGCGGAGTTTACCGTTCTTATAGTGTTTCAATTGATCTGTCAAGGCCCGCAGCTCTTTTTCCTGCGCTTTCAGGGCTAGAATTTTCTTGTATTCGGGCTGTAACTGCTGATGTATCTCCAGATTCCGGGCGTTGATACTCTTGACATAGGTGTAGTTCATGCCCAGAAAGAGCCACCAGACGATCACGCCGAACGACACCGCCAGCGTGATTACCGGAACGATAACGTGGGTGCGCACCGGACCGGAGCTGATAATTTCGTTTTCATGAATCAGATTAAGATGGATTTGTCTGCTCATAAATCCTCCAGCTCTTCAAGCAGGGCGCGTGCAGCGCCGATGGCATTCATAAAAAGCGGAGCCTCCTTTTCAAATGATTCCGGCAGGACAAGCCGTTTGTTGGAGCAGACAATTCCCCCGAAAGGGTGAAGGTGGTTTAGGGTGGTACCAACCACCTGCTTGAAGAGGTTGCTCCAATATTTGACACCGTCCGGGATGCCGTAGATATAAAAATTCCTGATTTCACAACTCTTGCGGCGGGCCAGATAGTCGGATGAGATATCAACCTGGCGGAACAGAGAGGTCAATAGTGGCGTGATCGCGGAAGAAACATCAACCGCCGGGTCGTTCATAAGGGCGTCCACCATCCCAGGCGCAATACGCATTCCGGTGCTGATGGCCTCCCTGATGCTGAGATAGCCGACCGGATGTTCGCGGTAAAGCACCAGACGTCCCTCGTAGAACGCAGTTATGGATGAGTGGTTCTTAAAACAGAAAACTACAATAGCCGGGTTCTGAGATTGTTTTGTGATCGGCCCGGTGAGGAAGCAGTTGAGTGCCGCCGACATGGAGACCTGGATTGAACGGGTGGTAGGACGGCGTCCCTGTATGAAACGCGTGGCAATCCAGGATGCCAGGAAATCCGGCATAGAAGCCACAATCGGCGGGTGTTGGCGGTCGATGATGGCACTCACCCGTCTGACATTGTTGTCATCTTTGCCACCTGCCTCCGAAGTCTGCCGCAGAATAGCCAACGGCGAGGTGACGGCTATGGCGGCCTTTGATGACTGAAAGCTTTTGGGCAGCGTCCAGAAATTATCGCGTTCAGCGAAAGCCTCTTCAGCTCTGGCTGGCAACCGGTCATCCAGTTTTACGAATCCCGCCGCCATCAGCTCAACCTGCTTGTGGACGATATGCAGCCTGACCGCCGGAACGCCCTGCGGCAGCTCCGCGCCAACCTCCAGACCAACCACATCTCTCGAACCGGCAGATTTGCTTTTTATAATCTTTTGGATATCCCTTGTCATTGCTCTTCAATATGCCCGCTTCCTTTTGTTACGGTTCAACAGCATAACCAATGCCGAATGATCACGGCTACAACAATAATGTCTTGCCATCCCGGATTATGTCAGAAGATCAGTTGCAATGGCAATATTAAAGTGAAATCGGTCACAGTCTGAAAAGGGGGATTGAGTACCCGGCCTGCCCTGACACCGATTTCCGCGATTTTCTTGCACAAATGTACAAATATTTAGCTACGACCCCTAGCGTAAATTCTTGTTTTTTACGACAGAAACTAAAATTATAGCGACTAATTGCAAAATTGTTGTTCTGGCGATAGATGCGCACCCAAATGCCAGGTTTTCCAGTCCGGGCAACGACCGCATAACATGTCGCCGGTCAGGTGTCAGCGCACTTTGCCCTCGGCTTTACGTTTGGCGATAATATTTTCAGCCAGCTCATAGGGTACACCCTCGTAGTGCTCAAAAACCATTGAGAAGGTGCCGCGCCCCTGGGTCATGGTGCGGATTGAATTAGAGTAGCCGAACATCTCGCCTAGCGGCACATAACCGTGTACCAGTTTGACACCGCCTTTGTCATCCATACCTTCAATACGTCCGCGCCGCTGACAGATAGAGCCGGTCGCGGCGCCCATATAGTCCTCGGGTACGGAGACCTCAACCGCCATCACCGGTTCAAGAATCTGCGGGTTGGCCTGTAAAAACAGCTTTTTGAAGCATTGGCGGGCCGCCTCTATGAAAGCGAACTCGCTGGAGTCAACTTCGTGAAAAGAGCCGTCGAAAACCGTTACTTTAACATCGACCACAGGGTAGCCTCCGCATGGCCCGTGTTCCATGGCCTTGATCACGCCCTTCTCGACGGCGGGAATATATTCGGCGGGAATCACACCGCCCTTGATCTCGTTGATGAATGAGAAACCACGACCCGGATCCTGCGGCTCAAGTCGCAGATGAACATGGCCGAATTGACCGCGCCCACCAGATTGCTTGGCGTGTTTGTAATCGCCCTCAATGCTGTGACGAATGGTTTCACGGTAGGCAACTTCGGGTCTGCCGACCTGCGCCGCCACCCCGAACTCACGTTTCAATCTATCCACGATAATCTCAAGGTGCAACTCGCCCATACCCGAGATGATAGTTTCACTGGTTTCCGCGTCGTAATTGACGGTGAAAGTGGGGTCTTCCTGAGCAAGCGCATGCAGCGCGTTGCCCAGCTTCTCGTTATCGTTGCGCGAGGCCGGGCTGATGGAAATCGAAATCACCGGTGCGGGAAATTCAATCGTCTCCAGAATAATCGGATTGTCCACACAGCAGAGGGTATCGCCGGTACGGGTTTTGGGAATGCCGACAACCGCCACGATATCACCGGCATGCGCGATCTCCAGTGCCTCCTGGTGGTTAGCATGCATACGGAAAAGGCGTCCGATGCGGCCCTTTTCCTCCATGGTGTTGTTCAGCACCGTTTCACCGACCTTGACTGTACCAGAATAGATACGAATGAAAACAATTTTGCCCATGTGCTTGTCGTTCAGAATCTTGAAAGCCAGGGCCGAGAAAGGGGCATCATCCTTGGGTTCACGAATGAGCTCTGGATTGTCGGATGAATGTACGATGCCGACATCCAGCGGCGAGGGCATATAGTCGATCACGCCGTTTAAAAGGGGCTGAATCCCCTTATTTTTAAAGGCCGTGCCGCAATATGTCGGCATGATCGCCCGTGCGATTGTGCCTTTGCGCAGTCCCTGTTTGATTTCAGCAATGGTCAGCTCTCCGTTCTCGAAGTATTTTTCCATCAGAGCCTCATCCTGCTCGGCGGCCTTCTCAACCATCTCGGAGCGCATCTGTTCGCATTTTTCCGCCAGTTCAGTGGGGATGGCTGATTCGACAATCTTTACTCCGCTGGAGGCCTCATCAAATGTCAGTGCTTTCATGCTAAGCAGATCAACCACGCCCCGGAAACTCTCACCGGCACCGATCGGACAGACCATCGGTACCGGGTTGCCTTCAAGCTGCTGACGTATTTCGTCGATTACCGCGAAAAAGTCGGCGCCGATACGATCCATCTTGTTGATCATGCATATTTTCGGAACTTCATATTTTTCACTCTGCCGCCAGACCTGCTCGGACTGCGGCTGCACTCCGCCAACTGCGCAGAAAAGCGCAACCGCACCGTCCAGCACACGCAGAGAACGTTCAACTTCAGCGGTGAAATCGACGTGTCCGGGAGTATCGATCAGACTGATCTGGTGGTCATTCCATGAAACAGCGGTCGCGGCGGATGTTATCGTAATGCCACGCTCCTGTTCCTGTGCCATGTAATCCATGGTGGCGGCACCTTCGTGCACTTCGCCGATTTTATAACTCTTTCCTGAATAAAAGAGGATGCGTTCGCTGCATGTGGTTTTGCCGGCATCGATGTGCGCCATGATGCCGATGTTTCTAATTTTATCCAACGGAATGGGTCTTGACATAAAAAAGGACTCCTTTCAGGGTTGTCCGTAAAAAAAGAGCATGTATTGTGGACTTTCCAAAATGGCAAAACAAGCGAAAAAGGAATTTATTTTGTAAGCCTGATTACAACAGGCTCAAGTTCGTCGGGGTAAGCTTTGGCCCTGCCATAAGAGGTTACTTGCGAACCGCTGTCCATGCCGACACTCAGGGAATCAAGCGGCTGCTCTATGAACGCCCCTGGAACTTTGCCAGTGGCGAGGTCATTGCCGTTTGATTTAATTGTAACCGAACCGGTTTTGGTTTGTGTCACCATCAGGATTTGTTTGCCGGGAGCCAGTTTTTTGTTTGCGCTCACGGTGCTGACCTTGTCATCACGTGCGATGCTCCACTGTGGGCAACCATCTTTAATCCACAGCGCGTAACCATGACTCGCTCCGCCCTGTGCAACCATCACACCATCTTTGTTGGCATAATTGAATTTGGCGGTTAATTCAATAGCGCGTCCGACAAGATATGGGGAGCTGGCAGAGGGCACAATGCCTTTGGGGAAGCTGAAGTTCAATTTATCTTTTCCAGCCGAACCTCCGCCGGATTTACGCTTTCGAACGATATCCAACCCTCCGTTTTCCGGCACCTCATAGAGTTTGCGCAGTCGATCAAGTTCAGCTTTCAAAATTTGAATTGTCCCGGCCATCTCGGGATCGTGATAGATGCTTTGCATCTCGGAGGGATCATTCTTGACGTCAAACAGTTCCCACTCTTCACCACCCGGTACATCCATCCCGTAAAAGCGGATCAGTTTGTAACGTCCGTTAAAAACACCCTCATGGCGGCGGACTGAATGAACGGCCGGATATTCATAGTAGTGGTAGTAGAGCGAGTTACGCCAATTGTCTGGACGGTCACCTTTGAGCAGCGGCACAATGCTTCGGCCCTGCATATCATCCGGAATCGGCGCACCGGCGATATCAAGAAAGGTTTCAGCGAAATCAATATTCTGAACGAGGTCGCGGTTGCGCTGCCCCGGCTTGATCACTCCCGGCCAGCGGGCCAACAGCGGAGTGCGGAATGACTCCTCATACATGAAGCGTTTGTCAAACCAGCCGTGTTCACCAAGGTAGAATCCCTGATCGGAAGAATACATTACGACGGTGTTTTTTTCCAGACCACTCTCTTTCAGATAGTTTAAAATCCGTCCGACATTCTCATCCACCCCCGCGATACAGCCGAGGTAATCCTGCATATAAGCCTGATATTTCCAGCGGATCAGATTTCTGCCCTCAGGTTGATGTTTTTCAAGGTATTCTGCACGCTTCGAACCGGGAACCACCTTCAGGTCGTTGCGCATTGTCATCGTTTTTTCAATCGACATATCCTGTTTGTGTGCAGCCGTTCCCCGCCCGGAGTAGTCATCAAACAGATTGTCCGGTTCGGGGAAGGTTCTTTGACGGAATTTCTCGGCAATTCGCTCCGCCGGCTGCCAGTTGCGATGCGGTGCCTTGTAGTGCACCATCAGCATGAACGGGCTGGATGTGTCGGCCCCGTTTTTAAGCCAGTTCAACGCCCGGTCGGTGATGATATCGGTCGAGTGTCCCTCATATTCGTTCCGGCCTTTCTCTGTGATGAATTGCGGATTGATGTAGCGTCCCTGCCCCGGCAGAACCTCCCAGTAGTCAAAGCCCTGCATGGCACCGCTGAGGTGAATCTTACCGATCATCGCGGTTTGGTAGCCGTGCTGCCGCAATATCTTCTGAAACTGTTGTTGATCATGATCAAAGGGGCCTCCGTTTGTAAACTTGCCGTTTTTATGGCTATGCTTGCCGGTCAGCAGAGTCGCCCGGCTCGGCGCGCAGATGGAGTTGCCTACATAGGCGCGTTCAAACAGCATGCCCTCACGGGCGATGGTGTCGAGATTCGGTGTAAGGTTCTCATCAGCCAGATGTCCGCCGTAGGCACCGATCGCCTGATAGGCATGGTCATCCGAAAAAATCCAGACTATATTGGGACGTTGAGCCGCCCGCAACACCACTCCACTGAAAACAGTGCTCAAAACCGTCAGCACCAATACCACTCTGTTTACAGCTTTTCCAGTCATCAAGAGGCTCCTCTTTATTTTTTCACGGTTAAAATTAGAGTCAACGATTATCTATAATACCACAGAACGCAGGCCGGTTAAAGCTACAAAATCCGGCGGGGCGGCGGGGGTGCAATGCAATCTAGGC
>JAGYOL010000011.1 GCA_018399555.1 Kiritimatiellia bacterium
TCTTCCGACCGCCGCCGCCGGTTTCGTGCTGCCGGCCTTCAGAAATGTGCGGCTGATCCCGGTTGATTCCGCCTCGGGCTCCAACAACAGCACGGCCGACATTCAGTGGGTGCGTCATATCCGCGACCACGTTTACAGCTATGTTGAAATCGGGCCGCACTCCGGGACGTCCTGCCGCTACTGCTCGATTCTCGCTCTCTGGGAGGTGGACGACTTCCGGCAGGAGGGCATCGAGTGGCTCGAACTTTACAGCGACACCTGCCGGCGTCCCTCCGGCGGTGGCACCCGTCGCGGCGGCGGTACCCGCCGCGGACACTGATAAGAAGAGTGAAGAGTGAAATGTAAAAACATTAGAGAGTTTGATAGGGGCCAGGCCAGTATCGAACTGGCGGTGGCGATTGTGCTGATGCTCATTATTGTCAGCGGAATGCTGCACATCAACCGGCTGGCACGAACCTCGCTTTTTCTCCACTCCGTGCTGCGCGGACAGGCCGGCAGCGACGCAATGAACGCCGGTGCCCTGGGAGATGCCGCAGATTACATCTCCGACTGGGAAGCGGGCCCCGACGGGATACGTCATACCGCTGATGACCGTCCAATCAGAGATAGCGGAAATCTCTCCGCCACCCTGCTTTCTCTGATCAATCACAGTGCTTCCGCACCCGCCGACTGGCAGTATGTTTCCGACCGAACACAGTTGCCGACCTCGATGGTCAGACTGCACGATCAACCGATCCTCAGTACGGCAATTGAAATGAAACATCAGAAAGAGCGGCTTTATGTTCCCGTTGAGGCTGTTATCAGAGAGCTCGTCTATGATAAAGATGAAATTCCCATCGAAGAGGAGGTCTGGATGCCATTGATGGGAGGGCTGTACTGATGACCACAAGATCAATTTCAACGCTACTGCTGATTCTGTTGCCTCTGCTGCTAAAGTCCGAATTCTTTATGCGCACGCTCCCCACATCGGAAAGACTGCTGCGCGAACTGGGCGGCTCACAGATATATCACACCCCGATAACCGTCAACGGTAGCGAAGGTTCACTGAAAACCTTTGTGTTTGATCAGCCCTCCGAGCTGATCGTATCCCGGATTGCCCGCAAGCTCAAAATCAAACCGCCGCGCAGCTCCGGCGCACTGCTGACCGCCACCCGCGGCAGGCTTCTTAGCCGTTATCTGGTGATGCGGACGCCGCAGTCGTCCGCCGGCACATTGGTGACTGTACTCGAGCAGAACGCCGAAGCCCTGCAACCGGGAAAAAGCGCGCCGAAGTGGCCGGACAACATCCCGGTTTTCAATGCAACCCCGGGTTTTACGGCGGAGTGTCACCAAACCCGCACAAGTTTTTTATCGGCACTTTCGTCATGCCGCACGCCACCGGCAGCAATAGATCAGGCCGTCAATGCCCTGACAACCGGGGGGTGGCGCGAAACTCTTCCATCCTCTGCTGATTTCAAATTGATGACGAAAAAACATAGAGTGTGCGTTGTTTTCGCCGCAGAAAAATCCGGTTCAGGAGATATAACCATTAACATCTTGCAGAGAGCAGGCAGCAGAGAGTAAACTGAACCCGTCGTCAGAGAGTATCTTCGTCACTCGGAGTTCAAGGATATTTATGAAGCAGAAATTCATCTTAATCGCATCGGTCGTCATAGGTCTGCTGGCAGCCCTGATAACACGTTCATACCTCAATGCCAAAGACCGAGAGGTGCAGGCACGCATCAACCAGTTCAACCGCAGCAACCGCAAAATCGACGTGATGGTGATCAAACGTGCCGTACCCTCTGGAACTGTGCTGCGGATCGAGGATCTGGGGGCAGTTGCTGAAATCGAAAGAGCGGTGCGATCCCATGCTGTAAAAGCAGCTGATTCCCTCAAATTGATCGGACGCAAAACGGTGCGTGCCCTGGAGGCCAACTCTGTGATCTACTGGTCGGATATCGAAGGCGGTCAGCCCGGCTCCGGCGGACTGGCTGGTGACATCAAACAGAATATGCGTGCGATATCAATCAATGTCAGCGGGGCAGCCTCGGTCAGCGGCATGGTCAAACCCAACGATCACGTCGATGTCATCGGAACATTTTCTTTCCCCTCCAAAGAGATCGAAGGCGAAATGGAGTTGGTCACAATGACAATCCTGCAGGATGTTTTGGTGCTGGCGACCGGTCGCGAAACCTCTAAATCCGTGATCATTGCCACCCGCTCCACACAGACATCATACAACATGGTCACACTGGAAGTAACCCCGCGTGAGGCAGAGATGCTTGTGTTCGCGGAACAGATCAAAGGCAGGCTGGCTCTGGCACTGCGCAATCCCGAAGATGTTTATTACGAGAAAGAGCTGCCGCGGGTTGATTTCCAGAAGATTCAGAATGAGATTGAAACTCTCAATGAATTCCGTCAGAACAAACTGCTGCGCAAACGTGCCGATTAGTTGAAAGAGACGCATATGCACCACAATCTCAACATAGCTTGCCCGGGCAAGCCGGTTCAGGCGATCGAACTGCCTGAGGGCAGTTTCACTATCGGTCGCAGTGATGCCTGTAAAATAACGTTACGCTACCCCGAAATCAGTGAACGTCACGCTCTGCTAACTCTGCGGAACGAACGCGCTGCCATCGAAGATCTTCATTCCAGCAACGGAGTGCTGGTTAACGGGGTTGCGATCGATTCCGCCAAAACACTCAACGATGATTCTGTCATAGCAATCGGTCCCTGTCTGCTGCGGGTTTCATCATCCCCAGCCGCAACACCACCGCATATCGATAGCACCCCCGCTCACGAAACGCCGCCGGTGCAGCCCGCCTGTGTACCTCATGATGCATCGAACGCAGCTACAACCGAGCCGGCACCGGCACCACTCTCCGGTGCAGAAAAGCATCCTGGCACACCCCCTGACCCGATGCTCGCCATCACGCGCCAGATCAAAACTCAGATCCACAAAGAGCTTGTCGAACGCCTAGATCTGAAACGAATGACCGCCTCCAACACCAGCTCGGAAGAGCTGGAAAGCAAGGTCAAAAGCACAATCCGTACAATCATCAGCGAAGTCCAGCGCAAACAGCGACTGCCGGCACAGGTGAACCCGCAGACACTCGAACGTGAAATCTATAATGAAGCCATGCGCCTCGGGCCGCTTGAAGAATTTCTGGCCGACGACTCCATCACGGAGATTATGGTCAATGGCCCGCGTCAGGTTTTTGTGGAACGCAACGGACGACTGGAACTCAGCGGACAGAGCTTTATGGATGATGAATCGGTGCTGGGAGTTATAGAAAGAATAGTCGCGCCGATCGGACGCCGCATTGATGAGAGTCAGCCCTATGTTGACGCCCGTCTGCCAGATGGTTCGCGTGTCAATGCCATCATAGCACCGCTCTCACTGACCGGCCCCTGTATAACCATCCGTAAATTTTCACGCAAGGCTTTTGAAGTCGGGGATTTAATCAATTTCGGCACCTGGAGCTCCAATGCCGCGAAATTTCTGGATCTCTGCGTGCTGATGCGCAAAAATATCATAGTAGCTGGTGGAACCGGTTCCGGCAAAACCACCCTGCTGAATGTTTTAAGCGGATTTATTCCGGCAACAGACCGGATCGTGACCATTGAGGATGCCGCGGAACTGCGCCTGGTGCAACCGCATGTGATCCGTCTCGAGGCCCGCCCCCCCAACATAGAAGGACGCGGTGCCATACCGATTCGCGATCTGGTGCGCAACTCACTGCGTATGCGCCCCGACCGCATAATTGTCGGTGAATGCCGCGGCGGCGAAGCACTGGATATGCTGCAGGCGATGAACACCGGTCATGACGGCTCACTGACCACCGTACATGCCAACTCGCCCCGTGATGTGATCTCCCGTCTTGAGACCATGGTGTTGATGTCCGGCATGGATTTACCTTCGCGGGCGATTCGTGAACAAATCGCCTCGGCAGTCGATGTCATCGTGCATGAATCACGGTTGAGTGACGGCTCACGCAAGGTGACATATATCACCGAGGTGGTCGGTCTGGAAGGACAGCAGGTAGTGATGCAGGACCTCTTTGAATTTCAGCAGACCGGCATCGGTGAGGGCGGCAGAGTCATCGGACGCTTCAAACCTACTGGGGCCATGCCAACCTTCTTTGAACATCTGGCCAGCCGCGGACTTGAGATTGACCCGCAGGTTTTCGATCCTGACTGCGATGACGAATAAACCCGATAAACAGAGCTTAGAACTGAACTATGATCGATCTCACAAATGAGAGTGTCAAATGGAGTGGAGCGGCTCTAATGGGTCTGGCCTTCGTGGGATTCGCATGGAACTTTCTGCGCGCCTTCAGCTCCGGCGCGGGAGATTACGCCAGCAGCATCTCGCAGGAAACTTCGCGTGAGTTCGAAGATATGTTTCTTTTCATACCGCCGCGACGCATAGCTGAGATCGGCTGGTCAGCTGCGGCACTCTGCTTTCTGATCTTTGCCGTACCTTTTTTTGATATCAGCAATCCGGTTTCTACCATATCAGGTCTGTTGCTGGGCACACTCTTAGGAGCTGCGGCATTCATGGCACCCCGCAAGGCACTGGATATCCTTAAAGAACGGCGTCGCAGCAAATTCAACATTCAACTGGTTGACGCTCTGGGCGGAATGAGCAATGCGCTGCGGGCCGGATTCAGTATCAACCAGGCATTTGAAACCGTCGTGCAGAACAACGAAAAACCGATCGCACAGGAGTTCGGTGTTATGCTGCAGCAGATGCGCGTCGGCATGAATTTCTATGACGCGCTGCAAAGTCTCGACAAACGTGTGGGCAGCGACGACCTGACTCTGGTGGTCACAGCGATCGACATCGCCCGCCGGACCGGCGGCAATCTGACCGAAATATTTGATAAGATCAGTCTGACAATCCGCGAACGTATGCGCATCGAACGCCGTGTACGCACGCTCACCGCCCAGGGACGGCTACAGGGCATAATTGTAGCCTGTATGCCGGTTCTGCTTGGCGCCGCAATGACCGCCGTCAAACCCGACCTGATGCTTCCTTTCTTTAAATCAGCTCAGGGATTTATGGCTATCGGCATGACCGCGCTGCTGATTGCAACAGGGTGGTTCTTTATCCGTAAAATCATCAATATCGATGTTTAAACAAATAATCCACACCATTAAACCGGCGCAATCACCAGCTGACTAATGACAGATAATTTTGATGAAACCGATTATAAAAGATTTGAACAAGTCTTATTTTGAGAGACGTCTGGCCGAAGCATCTCCAAATTGGTGTTTAAGAAGAAGGTGCTTGAGCTGTGACGCTGTTATCCCAGTTGAAGAGGTTGTAACTTGTGGTGACAAATTTTTCCACGAACACAACGGCAAACAGCATCCTTTGGTTTTAAATACACAATCTCCTGTCTGGGAGCACAAATGCAAAGAATACTGGGGAATGCCTTCAGAACAACTCTGGCGTCAGTTCAATTACTGGTTGCAGAACAGGGAAAAAGAAGGCTCTGAAACGGTTGAGGAACTGATTGACTCTTATCTGGAATTTTTGAAGCTTAGCCTGGTTTCAGGACCGATTGAAAATCAAGGTTTCAAAATAAAGAAGGTTCTGATAGTGGTTGTTGTTTTGTTGCTTATTACAGGAGGTATAACCGCTGCATCACTTAGGCATGAAAAAATTGCCGGTTTGCTTAAAAATGTGATTGCCATGATACAATCCGATTCAACCTCTGAAAATGCTGATCTGGTTAAGGACGAGCCGGTGAAAACCGGGATTGAAACTCCCTATGATCGGGAAAAACGACTGCTGCAGGAATGGGTTGATCAAGGCAACTACCCAACTAGAAAACAGATCGAGTATTACAAACTAAAAGTTGCTGATGATCAATATTGGGAATGGGCTGAATAACTCTGGTTTAAATGCCCAGGCTTTCAAAAAAATGGAATCGACATTGATGCCGGAGAAGTTGCGACAATAGGCATCAAAGGAATTGATATGCACAACACATTCTCCATCGAAGTCATACCGGAACCATGCGTGATCGTCATATTCGGAGCAACCGGCGATCTGAGCCGCAAAAAAATTATGCCCTCGATCTGTAGCCTTTTCACAAATCATCTGTTGCATAAAAACAGTACAGTTGTCGCATGTGGACGAAGCGATCACACGGCACAATCTTTCCGTGAATCAGTCGCTTCTCACATCCCGGGCTGTGTGTGTCATAAAGAGAAAAATTGTTTCCTGAAAAAAATCAGCTATGTCCGCACCAATGCGGATGATTCTCGTTCATTCAGAAATCTGTCCGAACATTTAAAGCAGATGGGCAGTTCTGATTTTCCGCTCAACCATCTCTACTATCTTGCCATACCGCCCTCATCTTTTCAACCAACGGTGGAAGCGATGTGTCAAGCCGGACTGATGCACGAAGCAGAGGGTGGCAGCTGGAGGCATCTAGTAATTGAGAAACCATTCGGCGAAGATTTGAAAAGTTCCCTGGCTCTGGACATCTTTCTGCACGAGCGCATTGACGAACATCAGGTTTTTCGTATCGACCACTACCTCGCCAAAGAGACGGTTCAGAATATTTTGATCACCCGCTTCGCCAACCGTATCTTTGAAACAATCTGGGACAGACGCGCAATCGACCACATCAGTATCAAAACATCCGAAACCGCCGGTCTGGAAGGTCGTACCGCCTACTTTGACAGGTCTGGTCTTTTGCGTGACATGTTTCAGAATCACCTGATGGAAATTCTGATGCTGATCGCCATGGAACCGCCGCGGTCATTTGAAGCCTCCGCAATCCATAAAGCCAAGCTGGAACTAATCAATGCGATCCGTCCTTACAATCCCGAAAGTATCGGCACGGAGATCATTCGGGCGCAATACACAGCTGGCAACGGCATGCCAGGCTACCGGGAGGAAGAGGGTATCGCCGCAGACTCGATGACTGAAAGTTTTGTGCGCATGAAGATGTTGATAGACAACGAACGCTGGCAGGGCGTACCCTTTTATATACAGGCTGGCAAACGGATGGCAACGCTCGACAGTGAAATTTCAATTGTCTTTAAACATTCATCATATTCGATCTTCAGCGAACGCCTGTCGAAAACTCTTATACCGAACACCCTCGTGCTGCGCATCCGCCCGGACGAAGGCGTGAAGCTGACATTACAGGCCAAACACAGCGGTCCTAAGCTGACAATCGGCAATCTGCACTGCGACGCCGTGTATGATGAACAGAGTGACAACCCAGATGCCCCCGATGCCTACGCCCGACTGCTACTGGATGCTATGCTGCACGATCATACCCTTTTCGTACGCAGCGAAACCATCATCGAAAGCTGGCGACTGTTCACCCCCATCCTGCAAGCCTGGCGTGAATATCCGGACAAATATCCACTCCGCTTTTATCCGGCTGGCTCAAACGGCCCTGAGGAAGCGCTTCACCTCTAACCCGCTTTATGTTAAGATTCCGGTATGAATAAAAGAGCTGATCAGTGCTCAGCAGGCGTCATTGAAAAATAATTTTCACAGTGATTACAACCCGGTCGGATAACAAAGGAAAAAAATGACAAAAAAGGTTCTGATAACAGGTGGTGCCGGTTTCATCGGCTCTCACCTAGCTAAAATGCTGCTTGCAAAAGAATACGAAGTTACGGTGATGGACAATCTTTTCACCGGCACCAAGACCAATATATATGAGATGCTCGACAATCACCGTTTCACCTTCATCCTGCACGATGTGACGCAACCCTTCTGGGGTCAGTTTGATCTCATCTACAACCTGGCCTGTCCGGCTTCGCCGATTCATTATCAACGCAATCCCGTGGAAACCATCAAAACCTCCCTGCTGGGAATGATGAATGTGCTGGAGCTGGCCCTTAAAACCAAAGCGCGGGTCTTTCACACCTCAACCTCCGAGATATACGGCGATCCTGAAGTTCATCCGCAACCCGAAAGTTACTGGGGCAATGTGAACACGATCGGAACACGCAGTTGTTACGATGAGGGCAAACGCGCAGCTGAGACACTCTGCGCCGATTATCTACGCGAATACAATGTCGATGTGCGCATGATCCGTATCTTTAACACCTACGGCCCCAACATGCACCCAAAAGACGGACGCGTGATCAGTAATTTCATCATGCAGGCCCTGCAGAACCGTGATCTGACCATCTATGGCGACGGCTCTCAGACCCGCAGCTTTCAGTATGTGACCGATCTGACCGAAGCGATGGTTGCATTCATGGATCTGGAAAAAAGAACCATGATGGAGTTCTTTAAATCCAGAGGCATGGATATTCCGATCCTGAATGTCGGCAACCCCGAAGAGTTCACCATCAAACAGCTGGCCGAAGAGACCCTCAGGCAGATACCGGAGAGTAAAAGCTCGATCATATATCAAACCCTGCCGAAAGACGATCCACGGCGCCGTAAGCCCGATATCACGCTGGTCAACGATCTGCTTGGCTGGAAACCGGCGGTGCCGCTGCAGGAAGGTATTAAAAACGCGATCGCCTATTTCAAAGGCACAAATTTGCGCTTGTGAAAGCGGTGCGTAAAGTTTAACATACGCTCCACATATCTGTTCTGAGGCGGAGGATTTTTCTGACCCGAGGAAAGAGCTGGTTGAATCGACAACTCTGACCGGTGCGCAGTGTGCGCACTCCATCTTCTGCCTATGAAACACGCAACCGCAAGGAAGAACGATGGAAGCTGTCACAACTAAAGCACCGCATCTGAGAAAATTTTCTAGCGCGTCCGACTACACCCGCAACTTCATCATCCGCGACGAGGTTGATCCCTATCTACGTTCAGGACACTTTATCGATGAAGCTCTGATCAACGAGCAGCTCGCCCGAGCGGCAGCGGCACACAATCCTGATGATCCGGTACGGCTACGCGAAATTCTGGCGAAATCAAAAAAGATCGAAACACTCCTGCCAGAAGAGGTTGCCGTTTTGATGCACATCACTGACCCGCAGTTGCTGGCGGAGATGGCTGAAACCGCACTGGCTATCAAAAAAGCGGTATATGACAACCGTGTGGTGATGTTCGCCCCGCTTTATTTAAGCAATCTGTGTGTTAACAACTGTGAGTATTGCGGTTTTAAATCCAGCAACACCGGTCAGCGTCGCCGCATGCTCTCAATGTCTGAGGTTGAGGAAGAGATCAAGATACTGGCGGGTAAGATCGGCCACAAACGTCTGATCGCCGTCTACGGCGAACACCCGACAACCTCGACCGAGTACATCGCTGAAACCATCCGCACCACCTATAAAATGGATATCAAGGCCCCCAATGGTGCACCGGTCGGAATTCGCCGAATCAATGTGAATGCCGCCCCCCTGCCAATCGATGACCTGCGTGTACTCAAAGAGGTCGGCATCGGCACATTTCAGGTGTTTCAGGAGACCTACCATCGTCCAACCTATGAAAAACTGCATCCCCACGGCACTGTCAAGGGCGATTACAACTGGCGCACGACCGCATTTCACCGGGCGATGGAGGCCGGAGTCGATGATGTCGGCATGGGTGTTCTGTTCGGCCTTTATGACTGGAAATTCGAAATGATGGCCTCTATTTATCATGCCCGTGAACTCGAAGACAAATTCAAGGTCGGGCCGCACACCATCTCGTTCCCGCGGCTGGAACCGGCTAGCGGCACGGATCTGCCTTCAAAATCACCCTATCTGATTGATGACGATACCTTCCTGCGCATCGTCATGATCACCCGGCTCTCGGTACCCTACACCGGTATGATTGTCACCTGCCGCGAATCACCGGAATCACGCAACACCTGCATAAAATATGGTATCACGCAGATGGATGCCGGCAGCAACATCGCCCTGGGCGGCTACAGTGAGTACGCCCGTAAAAGCAACCAGGATGAGGATCGTCAGCAGTTTATGCTCTCAGACACCCGCTCCCTCGAAGAGATGATCGCCTATCTGGCCGATCAGGGCATCATAACCTCATTCTGCACAGCCGGCTACCGCTGCGGACGCACTGGCGGGTGTATCATGGATGCGTTAAAAACCGGCAAAGAGGGAAAATTCTGTAAAATCAACGCAGTTCTGACCTTCCGCGAATGGCTCGACGATTTCGCCTCGAATGAGACAAAACAGATCTGTGAACCGGTACTTCAAAAGGAACTTGAGGGCATCCGCGCGAATCTTCCCAAATTCTACCCGACCGTCAAAGAGCATTACGATCGTATCTGCGCCGGTGAGCGTGACCTCTTTTTCTGATAAAAGCCTGTTCCGAACGATTTAAATATGAAATATCTCGTGTTTATACCTTTTGCCGTTTTGCTCGGTCTGGCCGCCGGCTCATTGGCACCGCGCCGTGAATTGGCCGAGCTGCGCCTCGAAAACCGGCAACTTAAAAAAGAGCTTGAATCCTCAAACAAAACCGGCAAGCTGGCCGCACTGAACAGCATAATGAAGATTCCCGGCGGCACCCACTCTGGACGCAACTCACACGCTTCGTCACCGCAACCCGACGATACCACAGAAGCTGATGAGCCGATCGCTGAGAATACCGCAACCGCACAGACCAATCTGACTGCTGAGACCACCGCTGAAACGGCAGACGCCAGCGAACGCCGGCGGCGGCGCAGACTCATGCCCAACCCGAGATCAAAGAATTTTGAAGCGGAACTGGAGGAGGCCAAGGAGCTTTGGAAGACCAGAGTGGCAATGGCCCGTTCACAGTGGCTTGCCAAACTTGAACTGGATGAAGCTCGGAGCGAACTCTTTGACAACGCCTTCGCTGAAATGAACGAGAAGCTCTACCTGACCATGCAGATCGTCGCCGACGAGTTGAAGTCCGGCAGTGAAATGACCAGTGAGGCCGGTTTGCGCGTCGTAAACGAAGTCACCACAACACTGGTTGAAACATACGATCAGCTTGATCAGGTTGTGCCCCCGGATCGCAGACCCGCGCTGGAAACGATGGAAATGCAGGATTTCATCGATCCGATGGCCTTCGAACCTCTGATTGATGTTCGTGACAAACTTTAAACTGCGATCGGTACGCGTATGAGCTGCCGGACACTGTACACTCAGCCGGATTCTTAACAATGACGTCTCTCTTTCAATTATGGCGGATCACCTGTTACGAATGGTTCACTGCCATGCGCAGCCGGCGTGCGGTTGTTGTGGTGCTGCTTTTCATGGCGGCATCGGTCTGCACAATGAACTTCTGCATCAACGCGCTTCAGAAGATGGAACAGGAGCTCACCAAAGTTCTGGAGCTGCCGGAAACAGAGCAGGTCGGCGTTGTTTCAAAAACCCTCTGGCAATCCAAACCCTTCCGACGCATGATGCGTCATATCGTATACAACAAGGATGTTTATAACGATCTGGTTGGCAGGCACCCTGTTGAACTGATGTACGCCTGGCTGGTTTTTTTCTACACTCCCCTGCTGGTGGTGCTGGTTTCAGCCAACCGTATCGCCGATGAACTCGGTTCCGGCGCATGCCGGTATGTGGCTTTCCGCTGTTCGCGTTCACTCTGGTCAGCCGGCAAATATTTCGGTCAGGCCGCGATTATCGCGGTCGCGCTGATGCTGAGCGGCATAGGTGCCTGGGTGATGGCCTCGATCCGCATGCACGAGGCCGGCTGGCCGTTGCTGATTGCTATCACAGGATGGTCGATGCGTTCACTGATATACGCCCTGCCCTTTCTCGGGCTTTCGCTGGGGCTTTCACATCTGACGCGTTCCGGCAGCAAAGCCACGATTTTCGCCATCATGACACTGGCACTCTGTTTTCTGATCGAAGCCCTCGCTGTTGTTTTCCGCAATGCAAACGACTGGAAGGCTCTCTTCAGTTATGCCGGAGTTTTCACACCGGCGGCGCACAAGTTCTTTCTGTGGCGAAGCACACCGCTCTCGCTGGCAGTCGGCACGCTCTGGATGATCACCCTCTCACTCTGCTATCTCATTCCTGGACACCTTATTTTCAAAAAACGCGATATGTAAAGATGAAAGCCGCTCTGATAACAAACAGCATCGTGAAAAGGTACGGCTCGAAAACCGCACTCAACGGCATGACTGCATCCATACCATCTTCCTCTATAACCGGTCTGATCGGTGCCAACGGTGCCGGCAAAACCACCTGGATGATGGCGGTCGCGGGATTTCTGCGCATTCAATCTGGTTCCGTCAATCTGCTGGGCGGCGGTCCCTTCAATCCCGCACTGCACCGTGGCCGTATAAGTATCCTGCCGCAGGACTCCGAGCTGCCCTGCGAAAGCTATCCGCTTGAAACACTCATTCACTACGGACGCTTGCAGGGGCTCTCAAAACATGAGGCCGATCACTCCGCACGCAATGTACTTACTGCGGTGCATCTGGCCGACCGCATGAATACCCCGATCAGAACACTTTCACACGGTATGCGTAAAAGAGTTATGATTGCCCAGTGTTTTATCGGCAAACCGGAGCTGATTATGCTGGATGAGCCCTTGAGCGGACTTGATCCGCGCGAAGTGGCCAACATGCGCAACTTCATAAGTGCCAAGTCACCCGGCCAGACCATCGTGATCAGCTCGCACAATCTCTATGATCTTGAATTGCTCTGTGATTATATTGTTTTTGTAAAAAAAGGCAGAACCACACGTACCGCCACCATCGAAGAACTGACCGGCAAAACCGCGATGTTGGTTTACAATCTGACACACACACCGCTCTCGACAGCTGATTTGTCTGAACTGCTGCCGGAGTGCACACTGACACTCTCCGACACTCACAGTCAGCTGAGCTGCAGTTTTGACAAAACCAGGGTGAGTGCCGAACAGATCAACGCCACGCTTATTCCGGCTCTGTTAAAATCAACCGGCATCATTTCAATCGAACGCGGACGATCCTTGGAAGAGCGCGTTTTAAACGAGCTGTAGATGCAACCCCTGTTCAATATAGTTCTGCTGAAACCGGAGATACCGCACAACACCGGAGCAATCGGAAGATTGTGCGTAGGACTGGGATGCCCTCTGCATCTGATCCGTCCGCTCGGTTTTCACCTTTCAGATCAGTATCTCCAGCGTGCCGGACTCGATTACTGGGAGCATCTCGATCTTAAAGTTCATAACAACTGGGCAGAATTTCTACACTCTGAGCAACCTCAAACACTCTATTTTATGAGCACAAAAGGTGACAGGGATCTTTATCAATGCCGCTTCCTGAGAGGCGACACGCTGGTATTCGGCAACGAAAGTTGCGGATTACCGCCGGAGTTTTACACTGAATACCTTGAGTCACTCTATCGGATACCCATGCCGGGAGAGCACGCCCGCAGCATCAATCTCGCCAACGCCGTATCCATCGCAGCCTACGAAGCTTACCGCCAGTTGCGGTCGTGATATTTGCCGCACCCTTGACGCCGCCATCTATGATTTGCCGGCCACACTGCCGAAAATACGCCGACAGAACCCCTGCAACCCAGGCATGCGGTTCATCATCCAGATTTCGGCAACGCGCTTGGTCAGAAACGACATGGTAGGGAAGGAGTGCTGCAGAAACATGATATCCCATATCCGGATTTTCTTCTGAATGGCCAGGGCCCATTCACCAATCATTTCACCGGAACCCGCCCCCACAATGCCGGCACCGTAAATGCGCCCCGTAACCGGGTGAATAAAGGCCTTGACCCACCCCTCGCCGATACCCTCGGCAATCGCGGCCCCGTAATCCCCGTAGTTACTCTTGACCACCTCATAGCGTCGCCCCGCTTTCTGCAGGTCGGCCTCGCACATACCGACCACCGAAACTGGAGGATCCGTAAAAACGGTCGACGGCACCACATAATTTCGATAGTTGAATCCTAAGGGCCGCGGCATCATGCAGTTCATCAGGGCCAGCATACCCTGGTGCATTGCGGCATGCGAAAGCAGCACATTACCGTTGCCATCCCCAGGCGCATAGACAGAGCGGCATGTGGTGCATAAATGACGGTCAACTGCTATTCCCCTGGAGCTGTATTCAATGCCGGCATTCTCAAGCTGCAGCCCCGCTAGATTCCACCTGCGGCCTGCTGCCACCAGTAAACGTTCGGATACCAGGCGTTCATTCTGATCTGTATATACGGCAATCTCTGCATCCTCCTGCGCCACTCTCGTCAGTTTCCGCCCATTATAAACCTTAATCCCTTCGCGTTTGAAAACCTCCTCCAGAAAAAGCCCGCTGTCGGCATCGCCAACCGGCAGAAGATTGGCATCCATATGCACTATCTGCACCTGGCGCGTACCCAGACGTGCAAAGGCCTGGGCCATCTCACAGCCGATCGCACCACCCCCCAGAATCGTCAGACTCCCGGGAATGCTATCTTGAGCGAAAACATTTTCGTTGGTCAGGATATCCACAGTATCCATACCGGGTACCGGAGGAATTGCCGGACGAGAACCGGTGCAGATGAAGATGTACTTGGCCCGGTAGTTCTTTTCACCGACCGCAACGGTATGTCCATCCACAAAGACGGCCTCGCCTTTGCCCAGCACCAGATCGACCTTGTCGAACATCCTGGTGGTCTTGGCACTGTTGATATACTCGATGAAGGACTGAATCTTCCCGAAAATGTCCCCCACACTCGGCGGTGGTGTCTTTCCCAATCCCATTTCTGGAGCCAGGCTGACACTATGTCTGATCTGGGCCATACGCAGCAGGGACTTACTGGGAATGCAGCCCACATTCATGCACTCCCCCCCGATCTTATGCTTCTCAATCGCACAGATATTCAATCCCATTTCCGAACCCATAATGGATACCGCCATACCGGCGGGACCCAGTCCGATCACGATCAAATCATATGTAAACATATTAATACCTTTCTGAAGCTGCTTTCAGCCGCCTGTCTTATAGTATGTCTGCGTGTAACACAGAGTCAGGCAACCGTTTTTCTCTGTATTTTATTTAGACGCCGGTGATTCAGTGCCTGATGCTGCCGTCGGTCACCGCCCACAAACCCGACTGTTACAGTTGAGGGCATTGTGAAGGTGAAGCCGCACAGTCGAAATTTAGCGCAATCACAATCATTCTGTCAAGCCCGACAGAGACGCCCGCATATCTTATAATTGCATCTCAATCCTGCTACATCAACCCTCCCCCATCCATCCCAGCCCATCAGTACTCTTCTCAAACCACTTGCGCAGTATCCAGCCAGCGGAAAGCAGTGCGGTAAACCAGAGCCAAACCAGCCAGACAGGGAAATTTCTGAGCATAAAATTTGAACCGGGACAGTTTGAAACTGAATCGGCAGTTCTTATCATAATAGCAGTGAACAGCCCGGCGGCGTTGTTGAATATCGCGGCCAGAGTGGTGCTGAAAAAACTGGTTGCAAAGCCTAAAACCCCCGCAACCACCAGCATGAAAACACACGGAGAAATCACAAGGTTGGCCACAATTCCACCCGGTGTGATCCGTCCGAAGAAATATGCGCTCAGCGGCAGGGCGGTCAGCCAGGCTGCAACCGTCACCGCGCAAAGACCTGAAACAAAGATACCCGCCTGCACCAAACTCTGCAGAAGGTCCGCCCGCAACCGTTCATTGGAAGCACGCAGCAGAGCGGCCTCACGGCGCAGAAAATCAATACGCATTGTTTTTAAAAACAGCTTGTTGAGCGGTTGATAGAGTGCTGCCAGCCCCAGCATCACGCTGAAAGAGAGAATTGAACCGATGTCGCTGATAAACGAAGGACAATACAGATGCACGATTATCGCCGCTCCGGCCAGTGCCGTGAGGGTGCTGAAGCGTCTGCGAAAGAAGGGAGCGCAGAAAAACAGCAATGCCATCAACGCGGCACGCAGAGCACTAGGCCGCATACCGGTGAGCATCGTATAAACCGCCAGCAAAGGAACAACTGCAAAAAGCCAGTAGTAGCGGGGAACTCCGCAACAGGACACCAGTGCCGCGAATACAGCCGCGATCAGCGCGATATGCAAACCGGAAATTGCAAACACATGCACGGTGCCTGAAGATACAAAAATGCGTTTTAAAGCGGGTGACAGATTTTCACGCATGCCGAGCAACACTGCCCGGTTGATATCGGCCACATCCCGCCACTCGTCGATGCCGATTGTAACACGCCGAGCGGAGTCCCTGCGCAACGCTCTCAGCCGATAACTAAAACCGGCAAACCGTGCCGGCTTCACTCTGCGGGAACAATGCTCGCCGCTGTTGAAAATCAGTGCCGCGCCGTCACGCGTAAAACGTGATGGATATATACGTCCTTTGAAACACCACAATTCACCCGTCGCCGGTGCCTCTCCGTTTGCTGACGCATCTGCGCCACCATACCAGTTAACGGTGACAGGCACAAAGAAACTGTGACTCTCCATCATACACCGCACATCTCTGACAGCGATACGGTAGCGTGCGGCGCGCCCCTTGAGTGCTTTGCAAGACAGCACCCGCTCAATGCGGCATTTGATCTCCACTGCCTGATTTTTACTGTGCGCGAAGTTAAGATCACCCTGTGACCGAAGAACATCATAAGAGGAACGCAACGCCCCGGCGGCAAAAAACAAGCAGATCAACAGCGGCACACGCAACCCGGCAACCCGGCGTTTCAAGGTAAACACAAGCAACACTGAAAAGAGTGCGAGTGCAGTTAGCCATAATCGTGGTTGTGCAGCAGTGCTAAAGCCGCACTTCACGCCTGACAACAGTGCCACCGATGCATATACCAACGGATGAACACAGCGCAGATCACGCCGTAATTGCGTAACCACCTTTATCAATCGCAGAGGAATCATCAAAACTCGCAATCAGGATTGAATCAAAGATTGTGAACCCGAGGGTCAAGCACTTGACCTTTTTAATTTCGGATTTGTACTGAATTCTTTTTTATCGAGACTCACCGCAGGGATTACAGCGCAACTCTGCGCAGCTTACTCAGGTGCACCCAGAGTCTCGACATCGTCACGCATTCTGCGCATATCGGCAGCATCCAGCAGCAAGGAACCGGCACCGGCATTCTCAATGATATTTTCAGTGCGCCGGGCACCACACAGCGCACAGGTCAACCCTGGCTGAGCGACTGTCCAGGCGATCACCAACTGCGCGATCGAACAATTGTACTTCTCAGTCAGCGGCTGCCAGGCGCGTACGCATTCTATCAGGCGAGCGCGGTTGTGCGGTTTGAACCAGGCAATGCGATTGCGCACTGCACTTTCAGCAAGTTTATAATCCATACCGATTTTACCGGTCAGCAGACCCTGTTCCAGCGGCGAGTAGGCCAATACAGCAATGTTGTGCTGCAGGCAATAGGGCAAAAGATCATCCTCAATTCTACGGTCGAGCATGCTGTAACGCGGCTGATTGGAACAAATGATTCCGGCGGCGCGGTATTCATCCATTTGCTCACAGGTTGCATTTGAAACGCCAATCGCCCGAATTTTGCCGACGTCACGCATCTGCATCAGAAACGCCATTGTATCTTCAATCGGGGTCTTGACCGGCTCAACACTCTGCCAATGTGTCTGAAGCAAATCGATGCAATCAACACGCAGACGTTTGAGTGAACGTTCGATCTCGATCTTCAGGGTATTGGGAGAAAGAGAACGGTAGACCGATCTGCCGTCATAATCAAAATGATGCGAACCGGTTCTGCTATCCCACCACAAGCCGCATTTTGTCGCTATCACCGCTTTATCACGGCGATCATGCAGGGCATCGCCAACAACTGTCTCGCTGCGTCCGAAACCGTAAACCGGAGCGGTATCGATCAGATTGATGCCGTGATCAAGAGCGGCATGAATTGTACGGATCGACTCGCTGTCATCGGTTTCACCCCACCAGGGTCCTCCCCCGACAGCCCAGGTGCCCATACCCACAACTGAAATTCTGATGTCACTCGTTCCCAATGTTCTGTATTGCATATCAGTTCCTTTCACATCGACCGCCTTAGGACAGCTTCAATATCGTTAACTTTTTCAATCATAATCAAATTCCTCACCGAGATCGAGATCATGACCGCGTTTCTCGAGGATACTCCAGAGCAGCTCTTTGCTGACCTGATAACCTGTGCCGCACATGTGGCAGATGATCTGCGTCGGCTGATCGCCGTGAATCATATCTTTCAGATCAGCATCGGGCAGTCCGCTGACCATTCGGGCAACCCGGTCGAAAGAGCAACGGCATTTGAACTCCAGTGCTTCGGAGTGGTTGCTGCGCAACTCTTTTATGCCGAGTGCAGCGCAAATATCTGTAAAAGTACATTCATGCTCAAGCACCTCATCAAGCTTACCGTCGGCGATACTACGCACCAATTTATTAAAGCTTCTTTTATCGCCATCAGGCATGCACTCCAGCAGAACAGCTTTCGAATGAATCAGCCCCGATTGCGAAGCAAGCGTATTGAGTCGCAAAGTCACGTTGCGCTGCAGCGATTTGATGAAATACTCCATCAAGCCCTCCTGCAGGGAAGCCGGAACGACATTGATCATAGCACTGGAGAGTGTTTTGCCCGGAACAGAACGTACAACACTGAGTTCGCCCATTTTGCCGAGAATATCGCGTACGTCATAGCTCTCACGTGCATCCAGCTCGTTGAGAACCTTGTTATTGGTATAACCGCGCAAACCCCCGCCGGCGATATTCTCGACCAGTATCCCCGCAACCGGTCCCGATACCCGGAAACGCAAAGTCACCGTCTCTTTCGGCTTACTCAACTCCGCACCGATCAACGCCACGCAGGCCAGCGCCTGTGCTTGAACTATTCCTGCGCAGGGTCCGCAGAGATGGCTGCGTTCAAGCGTACGGGCTGGGCCGGTCACATCAACATAAATCATCGATATTTTTTTTTCGGTCAGAGCTGACTCTCTGACACCTGGCAGACATTCATCCATAACGCGGGTATTATAGCGAAACGAGGTATTGACGTACACGATGTTTTTTAACGACTAATCCGTCACATCTGAGTTGTGACTGAAAATTTGAACAGACACCGGCCTCCGTCAAATCTTCCGGGTATTACGCTCTCTGCTTTTTTTAAAAGATTCCGTCACCTTGGAGATAAAGAGTTTACGCATCATTTCCAGATCATCCCGCTGCTGCTCGAGCGACCACAGCACAAAATTCCAGCGTCTTTTGAAAGAGTAAGCACCCGGCAGACGGGGATTGAAATTATCAAAGGCGTCACGATTGGAAGCGTAGCGCCAGTATATCTCGCGGCTTTTGCACTCAAAGCCGCTGAAAAAGAGGTCGGCGCACTCGCTGAAAGAAACAATGTCGCGGTATTCAGTCACAAAGCTGACCAGCACCTGCGCGAATTGATCAAGATAAAAATCATAAACAGCGGCGATATTATCTTCCGTAAAATTTGTATCAGGCCAACCCAGCACACCCCGTAACGAACAGATCATGACCTTTACAGGCAGTTCTCTGCCGCTTTTAACATCATAGCCGATCTCGAAGATTTCCTTGCCCTCGCCAAAACGGCAGCTTTTTGATGCGGGTATATACTTTTTCATGACAATATTCTGAGCTGCAGCGTTGCCAAGCAAAGATATAAGAGCCAGGATAAAATTACTTTCCTGTCCATAATTTTTAACAAAGCTTCCACGCAGACGTTCCGATGAATCTTCCGGACAGATGATATCCAGCGGTTCACCAGCGCAACGCTGACGAAGAAAATATTTCATGTGATGCACGCCTTTGCTGTCAAGACGGTTGAGCAGACGATACTCACCTATATCGACGCCTAGAGCTCTGAAGGCATGCACTCTGACAAGCAGATAGTCACCATAGCCGGCCTTGCGCTGTGCCAGGCCCTTCTCGATCATACTCGAGCGCAGCGGGCGGCGGTTGGTTTTAAAAACGATCTCGCGGGTACGGACTTCCTCGCGGGCTTTCTGGTAGCGATCGCGCAGTTCATACACATTGACATCCTCAATGATTTCACCGGCACTCAGCATCTGTTGAATATTGTAAATCAGAACCTTGGTACGGTGGTCGACCCCGGGATGGAAATCGGGTCGATTATTACGGAAAGTCGCACCCGGCAGAGCGGCGCGTCTGGCGTCGAAAGCCGCGCTCAAGTTGATCGCGTCGATCTGATATATCTCACCGGAAAGATGCATATACATGGTCTCAATAAACTCATTGCTCGTTTCATCGGCCAATTCCGGACGTTCAAGGCACTGCTTTATGATGTAGCAGATTTCAATCAGACGGACTTTAATCATTTTGGCGGTGAGCGAACCGTGCTCGATATCGGTCAGCAGTGCTTCCAGTTCAGGAATCACAAAGGTCTCCGCCGTGCCCATCCGCAAGCCGAAAATTTCGATTTCATGATGGTTGTTAATTTTAACAGCGCGCATATTGGAGTGCAGCTGTCCTTTAAAAACACCAACCATCTCGTGCAGAGCGGCGACAAACAAATCACGGTCGTTTTCGATCAGTTTGATCAACTCGTGAAATTCATTATATGACAGAAAGTGAACACCTCCCGAGCTGTGATAATAACGCAGAGGCGAATGGATGGTAGTGCGGCTTGAATTAAGTGCCGCTATCATTTCAGCCCGCGTCCAGGCTAGCGGCTTGATGCGCCACTCCTGACCAAGTGCGCGGTAGCTCTCCAGAACAAAGAGATTCCTGTCGGCAAAGATAATTTCATTCAGGCAGAAACCCAGACTCTGCAACCACTGATCGGCGTTGATGATGCGCTCAGTGTGCACCTCGCGCTGTGATATCTCGATTAAGCCGTTCACGACATTGCCGCAGATAAAGTTGTTTGTGATAACTGCCGAGCGACGTTGCGGTCTGACGGTGCCGAGATTCCAGAATGCGCCGGTCAGCAGAGGAACCGAAGCGACATTGTGATTGCCGCTGGTCAGAGTCAGAACGTAACCGTGGGCTCCGCGTGCGATATCTGATTTTTTCACCACCAGCAGAGGAGCGCGCTGTTCAATATTTTTCAGTGTATGTTTTTCGAAAATGAAGGTGTCGCTGCCCCAGTCAAAACCGCAAAAAATGTGTGTGCGGCCTAAGAACCGGAAGGAGACATCATTTTCTTTGGGCCTAGCGTCTTTGGTAACCCGCTGTATGAATTGTTTTACTGCATTCATCAAGCCATTTCCTGTTTGTCAGCCGCCAGGCGAAGCTGCTCACGGACGATCAGCTCTTCCGCGAGTTCGCCGACGGCATTGAGATCGGCGGCATCAGCCGCCTCGAGAAGATTTTCAAGAGCGGGCAGAATATGTACGGCAAACTTACGGTGGCCAGCACCCGTCAGACGTCCGAAAGCACCGAGACACTGCACCAGCCGCTGCACCGCCCCTTTGAAAAACAGAGCAATGAAATCGGCATACTCAGGCATCAGAGCGGCGTATTGCGCTGCAAGCCTGCAACGCAGAGCAGCATCAACTCTTACATAGGGGTCATACAGCAGCGCAGCCACATCGTAAGCCGGCGAACCGAAACGCATACCCTGATAGTCGATGAAACGGCAGCGGCGTCTGTCAAAAAGTATGTTGCTGGATTGCAGATCGCGGTGGATAACGCAACGGCTGCCGCCGCAGAGTTCAACGGCGATATCGCGCAGTTCACACTCAACTTTTTCAGGAAGCTTTTCATATCCCAGTCTGTCACAGAGCAGGTGTTTCGCAAACAGGGCATGCTCCCACTGGTAGAGTGCCAGATCGAAAGAGGGCTCAAGCTCGGCGTCAGACTTCAGAACCGCCGCAGTTGCGTTACGATGGAAAACCGCCACTTTCACAAGAAGCTCACTGTAAATCTCCCGAACCTTACCAGGTGTCGCTGCAAGTTTGTCGGCCAACGACATGGTACCGGCATCCTCCAGTACAACAGTATTTTTATCTTCTGACCTATGGAGCAGTTGAGGCACCGGCACTCCAGCTGCGGCAAGCAGACGGGTATGATCGGCATAACGTTGATTTTCGGCACGTCCACCGTCGTCCACAATAAACACAGCTCTATCTTTTCCATAGAAGCCGCGCCAGAAGCGACGATTTGAACCACGCTGACCGATAAAATCAAAGGCACAGATTTCCGGCTGCCATCCGAGAGCCGCAGCAGCTTTGATCACAGAGTTTTCGCCAATCAGAGATCCCGGCACGCAGCAGGCACATTCTATCCGTCCGCCAACCTCACCCCCCTGCACCACAGAGTTTTTCAAGTTGGCATCACTGCCCAGCACGGTATTGCCGAAGACAACGCTATCTATGCCGCGTACGCTTTCGTCAATCTGCAAGCGATTGCTTATGCAGAAAAAAGTTCTGCGTTTATCGCTGAGACGATCACAGGTTATATCGTAGAGTTCAGCACCCGGAGCGTCGGAAAGAAAGCGGCGTTTGGTCTCCATATGTATCTTACGGTAACGCTCGATTGTGCCGGCGTCATTCCAGTAACTGCCGGGCACCGTGACTCCCTTCAGGAAGAGATTGGAGCACATGGCATTCTGATAGGCATCCACCAGAGTTGAGAACCCCTGTTGCGGAATAAAATCAAATATCCGGGGTGAGAGCAGCTGCAGACCGCAGAAGGTGTAGGTGCCCTCGACTCCCGGCGAAGGACTGCGATAAGAGGTGATGCGTCCGGAACGGTCAAGCTCAACAGTGCGCGGACCGCTCACGGCGGTAACCCAGCAGGCGCCGAGCAGCTGCGGCAGCGAGTCGTAGACGGATGCAATCTCTTTCAGATCAATTGAAGCGGCGATATCAGCGTTGACAACCCAGAAAGGTTCCAGCGCGAAGAAATCCCGCCACGGCGGTAACGCTCCGCCGGTTCCCCTGATTTCATCCTCGGGCGCAAAGTGAAGACGAACTCCATAATCTGTTGCATCGAGATGCTCTTTAAGCCGGTCAGCCTGCCAGTGGGCATTAACAACAATCTCTGAGACACCGGCGGTTCTGAGCATCTCGATCACACGATCGAGCAGCGGGCGTCCCCACAGCGGCAGCAGCGGTTTGGGCAGAGTGGCGGTCAGCGGGCGCAGGCGATTGCCGAAACCGGCTGCGAGCACAAAGGCTTTGGCTGGCAGTTTTTTCATGCTGGCTTCTCAGATAAAATATTTAACTCCCTTTTTTTAAGGCAAAGCTGGAAAAAGCAGCACTTGCCGGACTACACACCTGAATCCGGCAAATTGCTAGAAGGGACGTCCGTTAAAACGCTGCTGGCGCTGCACCTTCATCTTGGGTTCTTCGAGGTGCAGCGCATACCATTCATCACCGAAAGGAGCATTGGAAAAGTGCTTTATCCGGTTGTTGGCAAGGTGATCGCGGTTGCGTTTGAGAAATTCGTTTTCTGTCTTTTCACAGCCGTCTATCAACACTTTGTGCGCCTGGTCAATCTCGCCGCGTTGAACAAGAATCCATGAGTAGAGCGCGTATATCAGAACTCCCTGATCAGTGCGTACCCGACCGGAGTGTTTTTTAAAAAGCTTTTCGATACCCTCATCACCGCGCATATACATGCGGGCCATTTTGATGCAGGCCATCATAGGATCGAGAACCATGACAGTGGGCATCAGCTTGTCGACAGCTTTGAAATCCTTGTTCATCCAGTGCAGCTGCAGCCGCAGGGCGTTGATCTGTTTGCGCATCAACGGCGCCCAGCGGTCGAATTTTTCCAGTCCGGCGGAAGCATCAAGTGCCTTTTTTATAAAGACGGCCTGCTCCTTCTCAATGATTTTACGCGCATCCTTCACAGAACCGGGCGGTTTTATCTGCCATTGACTGACCTTTTGCTGCAAATGGTTTTTACCGTTGTTCAGAACACTCTGCACCTTTTCCATCTCCGACTTCACCTTGCGTTGAACCAAAAAACCCAGAAGCAGCTGCGCGGCAAGAAATACCAGCACTCCCCATAAAACCGACCAGCCGCCGGCGGCCGCGCCGCCGTACCACAATGCGAGTCCACTTGAAAAACCGAAAATCAGATTGATCGCCAAAAGATACATAGGTTAAAAACCTCCTTGAAAGTTGTCCGAATCATAGCATAACACTTTTGCGCTTGTATATCCTGTTTATTTAACCATAATATATGGCTCATTTCGAGTTCCCTTTAAGGGCGTATAAATAATTAACTTAAGCATGAAGAGCTGAGACTATGGAAACACTGGCACTACGATTATATGGCAAAAAAGATCTGCGTCTTGAACGTTTTGAACTGAATGAGATCGGTGATGATGAGGTATTGGCTGACATTGTGACCAACAGCATTTGCATGTCGGACTATAAAGCCGCGATGCAGGGAGGCAGTCACAAACGCGTTCCCGATGATGTTGCCGACAATCCGATCATTCTTGGTCATGAGTTCTGCGGCAAACTGCTGCAGGTCGGTAAAAACTGGCAGCATAAGTTCAAACCGGGTCAGAAATACGGGGTGCAACCTCAAATGAACATCCCCGGACGGGAACTTGAGGCACCGGGATATTCCTTCCCGTATATAGGCGGTTATGCAACCCGGATTGTGATACCTCGTGAAGTTCTGGAGCTTGATTGTCTGCTTTCATACGACGGCGACGCCTACTACAAATCATCGATCGCCGAACCGGTTTCGTGTATTGTGGGTGCCTATCGCTGCAGCTATCATTTCAAACCGGGTGAATATGTACATCAGATGGGCATTCGAAACGGCGGCAGCATGGTTGTTCTGGCAGGGGCCGGACCGATGGGACTCAGTGCCATAGATCTGGCTCTGCACGGACCTGAACATAAACCGGCGCGGCTTGCAATCACCGATATTGATCAGGCGCGGCTGGATCGTGCCGCCGAAATATTCCCGGTGGAGCATGCCAGAGAGTGCGGAGTCGAGCTGCACTACCTTAATACCGCAGGAGTGGACGATCCGGTCGCATTTATCAAAGCGGCCAACAACGGTGAGGGCTATGATGATGTCATGATTTTCGCACCGGTTCCGGCTTTGGTCGAACAGGGTTCCGCGCTGCTGGGTTACACCGGATGTATGAATTTCTTTGCCGGCCCCTCCACTCAGGACTTCAAAGCGTCGATCAACTTCTATGATGTTCACTACATGGGACATCATGTTGTGGGGTCATCCGGAGGCAACACTCAGGATTTGCAGGACTCCATGAACTATGCGGCCAGAGAACTGATCAACCCATCAGTCATGATCACACATGTGGGAGGAATCGACTCGGTTGAGAAAACCGTGCTCAAACTTCCCGAAATCCCCGGCGGCAAGAAGCTGGTTTACACCCACGTTTCCATGCCCATGACTGCAATTGCCGATTTTGCCCGGCTTGGAGCAGAAGACCGGTTCTTTGCCGATCTCGACGTGATCTGCCGGAAGCACAACAATCTCTGGTCCACCGAGGCGGAGAATTACATTCTGACCAAGGCGCCGCGTCTGGAAGAGGATGCATCACTCTGAAAAATCCGAGCTGATCTGATCAATGATCGCATACATCAAAGGTATTCTGGCTGAAAAGAATCCATCGCTGCTGATCGTGGATGTGGGCGGCGTGGGTTATGAAATCTTTGCATCTCTGAATACCTTTGATCGTCTGCCGCCTTGCGGTTCGGAATGCAAGTTGCTGACCTACCATCATATCCGTGAGGACACTCAGATACTCTTCGGTTTCATTGACGCCAGAGAGAAGGAGATGTTCGAACTGCTGCTGGGCGTCAGCGGGGTCGGCGCACGCACAGCGCTCAGCATTCTGAGCGGACTGACTGTGGCCGAACTCTCACTCTGCATCTCTGAAAACAATATCAAGCGAATCAGCTCGGTGCATGGCATCGGCAAAAAAACGGCTGAGCGGATTCTGGTTGAACTACGTGACAAGATCAATCCCTTTGAAGCGCTCGCAAGCTTCGACAAGGTCGGCACACAAACGGCAACTGTTATGCGTGATTCCGTGATGGCATTGACTTCACTGGGGTTCGCTCAGGAGAAAGCTACCAAAATGGTTCAGTCCGTACTGGAGAAAGAGAGCAGCATCAGCGACACCGAGGAGCTGCTGCGTAAAGCACTGAGCGGCGGAAGGTAGCCGCCAGGCAGCTGCGAAACACTGCAACTATCGTTTTTCCGGCGGTGAGCCATTGCGCGCCGCCCACCGGGCCTGGCGAGCGACCCCCATCATGATCGAAACATCATCATCGGTGAAAACGCCGCGTGAAAAAATGCGCTGGATGCCCTGCATCATATGATCGGCCTTATCCTCTTTCATAAACCCCACCTCAAGCAGCATCGAGCGCCACATATCGGTAAGATGCAGCTTGCGCTCTGAAAGCGCTGGTTCAGATTTTTCAAGCGGCGGCTGATATTGTCCGGTGGCCGAATAAATTTCGTAAGCACAAATCAGAACAGCCTGAGCCAGATTCAATGATTCGTAACCGGGATCCACCGGTATGCGTATCAGATGGGTACAGCAGGCGATTTCCTCATTACTCAATCCTTTATCCTCACGTCCAAAAACCAGGGCCACACTGCTCTGCTCTGCCAGAGTTAAGAGTTGCGGCGCAATTTCCGCAGGTGTTTTGACATGCTGACGGTAGAGGCCGCCGCGTGCGGTTGTACCGGCAACAAAGGCGCAATCAGCCACTGCTTCACGCAGCGTCGCATATTCGCGCCGCTGTTCAAGGATGTCACGCGCATGAACCGCGAACATCTCCGCCTGTTCCCAGTTACCATCCAGCGCGGGCGCGGCCAGAACCAGATTACGCAATCCCATATTGGCCATAGCGCGGCAAACCTGACCGACATTGCCGCAATAGAGTGTTCCCACCAGAATTATTCGTATGTTATCCAGCACATTATTCATTGGCTGTCCATCCTTAAAGCGTTGCCCGGTTGTTCCTGGCCCGCGAAGCAGCTGCCCCTCGCAATCGCCCGATCACCGAGAGCGGCGCGGATATTGTCAACCGCACGACTGATTCTCTCCCGTTTTCTGATTTCCTCTTTCTGATCATCAAACAGCAGCAGTTGCTGCTGTTCGTGGCGGTTGTTCAATTCGGCCACCCCCACACCGATCAGTCGGACCGGTGCAACCAGCTTTTCGCGGTTGAAGAGCTCAACAGCCAGTTCGCGGATCGAGAAGTCATCACATATCTCACTCGGAAAGTGCTGCTGACGGGTAATCGTTTTAAAATCAGACCAACGCAACTTGATACGGCAAAGCTGTGCCGTGTATCCCTGCGATCGCAAACGGGAGCCCACCTCGTCGCACAGATTCAGCAGCATTGCAAGTAGCCCCGCGCGGTCACTGACATCCCTGTTGAAGGTTGTCTCTTTGGATATACTCTTTTCAGCAACGACAGTTTCAATCTCACGAGCATCAATTCCGAACGAGAGGTTGACGAGATGATCGGCAAAGCGCTGCCCGCATAATCCTGCCAGCTTCCGCCGGTCGCAGCGTTGAATGTCGGCGACTTTGTGCAAACCGGCATTTTCGAGCGTTTTGCGGCTGACCCGTCCCACCCCCCAGAGCTCACCGACTTCGAGCCGACCGAGCCAACGGATGATCTCCGCTCTGTCGTCAGGCATTTCAAAACAACCGTCCGGCTTCGCCTTTTCACTCGCAAGTTTGGCCAGAAATTTGTTGCCGGCTATCCCCACAGATGCCGACAGTCCAAGCTCATCACGGATAGTGCTGCGAATCGAGCAGGCTATATCCCGGGGAGAACCAAGCAGCCGTCGCACACCACTGACATCAATAAAGGCTTCATCAATTGAAAGCGGTTCCACGGTGGGTGAATACCTGGAAAAAATTTCAAAGACTTTCTCGGAAGCATACTGATAGCGGCGCATATCAGGGGAGACAAATACCGCCTGCGGACAACGCTGAAAAGCTTCGCATGACGGCATTGCAGATCTGACACCGAAAATGCGTGCCTCATAAGAGCAGGTAGCCACCACACCGCGACGATCCGGCGGCGCACCCACTATCACAGGACGTCCCCGCAGAGAGGGGTTGTCACGCTGCTCGACGGCGGCGTAGAATGCATCCATATCAATATGTAAAACCACTTTTTTCATAATTAAAAACACCGCTCTTTGAAACAGAGCGGTGTCATAATCAAACAGGTCGGAGCAGGTGATTTTCAATCCGGCTGATCACTCGTCTCCCAGTTGGAACCGGTCTACAATCGCTCTTACCTTAAGAGGAACGAGCACCTTCAGAGTTGTTGGCGGCACTTGATTTAACTGATGGTTTGACATCAGAAGCTGGTTCTTTTTTCACTCCGCCCTTTTTAGTGATCTTGATCTGCGGGCGGGGCGCAAGCAGACATCCCAGAAGCCGCCCCATTATCCGGGGAGGCTGCTCTACGACCGCCTCTTCATGCAACTCCGCGATAACAGACTTCACCACCTCCATACCGAGCTCCTTGTGAGCATTCTCACGTCCGCGGTACTGCAATGTAACCTTAACTTTATGTCCCGCATCAAGGAAGGTGCGAATTTTTTTCAATTTCGTATTAAAATCATTCGCCTCCACGCCGGCGTGAAATTTGATCTCCTTGACGGTGACAGTCTTCTGGTTCTTACGTGCCATCTTACGTTTGATGCTCTCATCGTAACGAAACTTTCCGTAGTCCATAACTTTACAAACCGGCGGATCAGCGTTAGGCGACACTTCAACCAGATCAAGTCCCCGATTCTGAGCGTGGCGCAAAGCGTCTTTAGTAGACACCACACCCACCATGTTACCGTTTTCATCGATAACCCTTATTTTGGGGACTCTGATTTTAAAGTTTACACGTGTGAATGATGCGATAAAACACCTCCAATGTTAACCGCCGTAGCGATTTAATTTTCTCTCAACAGCTCCAAACACCCGTTCAGAGCAAAAAAACATCTCCACCGAATCGCTCAGGCTTTGACCGCAGCCGCGAGACGTTCGATAAAACTCTGCGCACTCATAGTGCCTTCATCGCCCAGCTCGCGACTGCGCACGGAAACAACACCAGCCTGTGCGTCACGAGGGCCTACCACAAGCATAAAAGGGATCTTGCTGAGCTGCGCCTTGCGTATCTTGGCACCGAGTTTCTCATTGTCGGAGTCGATCTTAACACGCACATCGGCCAGCCGTAAAGTTTTTTCGACATTCCGTGCATAATCAAGAGCTTTCTCCGAAACAGGCAGAATGCGTACCTGCTCCGGAGCCAGCCAGGGTGGGAACGCACCGGCATAATGTTCTATCAGGATGCCGAAGAAACGTTCCAGACTGCCCAGCAGAGCGCGATGCACCATGTAAGGCTGATGCTCTCGGCCATCCTCGCCGATATAGGTAAGATGAAAACGTTCCGGCAGATTGAAATCAAACTGAACCGTACCAAGCTGCCAGGGGCGGCCAAGGGCGTCTTTGATCTTCAAATCAATTTTAGGTCCGTAAAAAGCACCGCCACCCTCATCCACCTCGTAATTGATCTTTTCGGCCTGCAAAGCATTCTCCAGTGAATGAATGGCCTGATCCCAGCGCTCGGGCAATCCGACGGCCTTCTCCGGACGGGTGGATAGATAGGCAGTGACATCATCGAAGCCAAAACGACTCAGAATCCGCAACGCAAAATTGACTGTAAAGCGGATCTCATCAACAATCTGATCGGGTGTGCAGAAGATATGGGCGTCATCCTGTGTAAAACCGCGCACCCGCAACAGACCGTGACGCACCCCCTCCTTCTCATAGCGGTAAACCGTTCCTAATTCCGCCCAGCGCAGCGGCAGATCACGATATGAATAGCGGCGCGCCTTATAAATCTGAATATGGAAGGGACAGTTCATCGGACGCACATAATACTCATCCACATGTCCGTGGCTGCCCTCTCCCTCGGCAACCTTCATCGGAGGGAACATGCCATCCTTATAGAACCCCAGATGGCCGGAGGTCTCCCAGAGCTGCGACTTACCGACATGCGGCGTGAAAATCATCTCATATCCAGCCCGGAAGTGCTCTCTGCGCCAGAAATCTTCGATCAGCACGCGGACACGGGCCCCCTTGGGATGCCAGTGTACAAGCCCCGGTCCTACATCATCGCTGATGCTGTAGAGCTCCAGTTCCCTGCCAAGCTTGCGGTGATCCCGCTGTTTGGCCTCCTCGATCCTCTGCAACTGCAGATCAAGTGCTTCACGCGAAACATCAGCCACTCCATAAAGACGCTGAAGCATCTGATTGTTCTCATCACCCCGATAGTAAGAGCCGGCCACCGACATCAGTTTTACAGCACCAATATCCGAGCTCTTCGCAACATGCGGTCCGCGACACAAATCCGCAAACTCCCCACAACGATAAACCGAAACCGTCTCACCCTGCGGAATGTCGGCGAGACGCTCCAATTTGTAGGGTTGATCCCTGAAAAAATCAGCCGCCTTCTCACGCGACAGTTCGAGCCGCTCAAAAGGCAGATCAGCTTCGATCAGACGCGTTATCTCGTTTTCAATACTTTCAAAGTCTTCCGGCGTCAGACGATGCTCCATATCAAAATCATAATAAAAACCCTCTTCGGTCGAAGGCCCTATATCGAGCTTGACCTTTTCAAACAGGTTGCAGACCGCCGCCGCCATTATATGCGCCGCACTGTGACGCATAGTTTCAATTGATTGCACTAATGTTCACCTCCGGGTCGAGGAGCGCACAAATGCCCGTCGACGCCATTTGCTTTTTCATTGGCAGTAAGATACATGTTAAGGGCCTGTTTTGTCAAGGGTTGATCAATCCAGGACGAATTCGATGGTCAGGGTCTCATACTGCCGGAGAAACTCGGAAGAGAGACCACGGATCTGACGCACTGAGGCGGCGGCCTTCAACACGCTCTGGTCGAAGTATCTGCTGCCCGAGGATTGCTGTATCCGGTAACTTACAAGCCGTCCGGCGCTGTCAAGCCGGATTGTGAGCTGTACCGGCCTTGATCCGGCTTCGGCACTTCCGGGTTGAACCCAGGCTTCATACATAGCGCGACGTACCAGTGAAATGCAGCGCCCGACTTCGCTGTCGGGCAATGTGTTTCTGGCACCGGGCCGGGCACCGGCCTGCAGAGCTTTACGAATTTCGGTACTGGAAAGCGGTTTATCCTGCACCGCAGGCACAGTCGCTCTTTTGAGCTTTGTGAAATCCTCTTTGGGTCGGTTGACAACGCGTTTTCCCTTTTTAAATGGTTTCGGAGCTGTGCGCTCGACCTTTTTCGGTTTAACATCCGGTTTAGGTTCGGGTTTTTTTTCGGATTTCGGTTTCGGCTTTTTACGCGGTGGGTCTTTTTTCACCACAACCGCATCCCGGATGGGCGGCAGGTTCTCAGGCATCACCGGGTCGGGCTCCGATACATCCTGTGCCGGTTGAGTTTCCTGGCTGACCGTCTGCTCCGACACCGTTTCCGGCAGTACCACCGTAAACTCCACTGGCGGAGGAATATCTTTCTTGAAAAACCGATGACGCAGGGCAAATCCGGCCAATACCAGCAGCAGCACTGCGTGAAGTATCAGCGACCACCTCAGTGAAAACCGATTAACTGGAGAGTCTTTCATCATGAACGTAACATTTCATTCTGCCGCCTGGCTTGGCTGTTCAAATCTGCGCTGCAATCAATCCGCCAGCGTCACAAGCGCCATACGGGTGATCTTGTGTTTGTAGAGAATTTTCATAATGCTGATGATCTGACCATATTCAAGCCGCTCATCACCGCGCACCAAAACCGCCAGATCCGGATTATCCACCGCCATGCCGCCCAGAGTGCGATCGAGATCCTCGATATTCACCGGTTTATTGTTGAAGTAGATGTTGCCGGTGGCGTCAATCGTCACCACATTGGACTCCTTTTTCGGCAGAACATCGGTGCGTCCCTGAGGCAGTTTAACTGATATGCCCTGCTCCATCGCCGGCATCGTTATGATAAAGGTGATAAGCAGCAGAAAGGTCAGATCAATCAGCGGGGTCATATTGATCTCATTGATCTGCCGCGCTGAACGTTTACGGTTTCGTCGCAGTGCCATCAGATATCCCTCCCCTGAAATTCACAGGCGATACGTCCCATCAACTCATCCGTAAAACCCTCCATGTCATTGGAGAGTTGACGTACCCTGCCCGCAAGGCTGTTATAGAAGATAGCGCAGGGAATCGCAACCATCAATCCCACCACAGTGGTCATTAACGCCGAAGAGATGGCCGGAGCGATCTCTGACAGCAGCACTGTTCCCTTGTCACCCATCGTTCCGAAGGCATCCATCACGCCCCAGACTGTTCCCAGCAGCCCCAGCATAGGCGAGGCAGTCACAATCGTAGCCAACAGTCCCATGCCATATTCAACCCGAATCTCCTGCTCGTGCAGTGTGTGTTCACACGTACTGCGAATCAACTCGATTTCACGGGCAGATAGCGCAGCACTCTCCGTATTTTGACGAACCCCGATTGAACGACGTGAATCAGGATCAAGCAGTTTGACCATACGCTCGCAGGTGCGTTCATAGATCAATCCCATACTGCTTTTTGCACTTTTCTTAGAGCGCAAATAATAGTCCAGAACGTCGCGTCCAAGCAGAAACTCGCGTATAAAGCGCCGGCTGTTGCGGGCAATGCCGCTCAGCTCTTTCGACTTGCCGATGATCACCGCCGCCGCCACAATTGAACTTCCGAGCTGTATAAAAACAATTGTCTTGCCGACCAGACTGGATTCAAAAAAACCACCCAGCAGCGAAGCAACTGGGAAAACCGGAAACTGCAGGAAAAATTCAAACATTTGAAACTCCGTTTATGAAACTGTGATAAGATGTCGAAATATCGGCGAAAAACTGAAACAATACATGCAGCCCTGAACAGAGCGACGGCGGTCTGCGGCAAATAAGCCGGATTCTGTTCACCGTGCCAGGCACGGCTCCGATCATTCATCTGAGCGATCTACCCGGAACCCTTTTCAGACGGGCTGAAACGATACGAGCAGCATCTCGGATTCCCTATTTGATCTTGCTCCGGAGAGGGTTTGCCCTGCGACCGGGCTCTCACACCGGCCCGGTGGTCTCTTACACCACCTTTTCACCCTTACCACAAACAGATGTCTGCGGCGGTTTGTTTTCTGCGGCACTTTCCGTCGACACCGATATGGCAGTGCCTCTCCAGCTTTGACAACTGGATCTCCCGCTCTGCGGAGTCCGGACTTTCCTCTTACCATCACGAAATGGAAGCGATCGGTTACCAACAGACCACCGCCGCTTTGTTCAGAACCTTGTTAACGGCAAAAACCGTTTAATCCATATAAAGAATGCGCCCGCACATTGTGCAGACCACCACACCCTGATCCCGTCTGACCATCTGCGCAACAGAGGGCGGCTGCACCAGATTGCACCCCGAGCAGACTGTACCGTCGACCAACTCGACAACCACCGGCCAGCGCTTGGCCCGCAGACGTTCGTAGTACAACATCTTGCGGGAATCGACCGACTTGGCAACTTCCGCCCGCTCCTTGCGCGTCTCTTCAAGAACCTGCTCAACCTCAACCAGACGCTGATCAAGCTCGGTGATAAACTCATCCACCACCGCCTGCTCTCGGTGCAGCCGTCCCTCGATCTCGGCTGACTTAGCCTTGGCAGGAATCAGATCATCCATGGCGGCCAGCTCCCGGGCGTCAAAATTCGCGATATCCTCTTCGATCTTTTTGATCTCGCGGTTATACATTTGAAACTCTTTATTGGTTTTCAAAACCGCCTGATTTTTTTTCAGATCGTTTATCTTCTCCCTACAACTCTGCGATTCAAGTTCAGCCGCGTCGATTCTGGACTGAACAGCCGTGACCTGATTGTGAGCGATTTCAAGCTCTTTTTTCAAGCTGTTCAACCGCGCACCCTCTTGTTTTTTACGTTCGGGAATATCAAGAATCTCCTGTTCCAGCTCCCGTATACGCCCATCAACTTCCTGTAAATCCCGCAATGGCTGTATAAAGCTCACAAATGCACATCCTTCCGGTCTGATATGTAAAGAGATCAAAAAATTGTCTTGCATAATATCCTATCTTATTCTGAGTGTCAACACACATAGCATGATATGTTGGAATCCGGCTATCAGCCCGGACACAAGAAAAATATGCACGTTAGTCGCTACACCCGATCCGGGGCTGCGCCTGGATCAAACGGCTCCGCTTCGCGGCATTTTGCCCTACGAGCAGGGTCTACTTGTAGGACCTATTCGCAACTGCCTGCAGAAGCCGACAAATTTAAACTTTGTTTTTACTTCACAACGAAATGTGAAAGCGGTAACATGTACGTCAATTGTAAATCCGCGGTTTTTGATATTTGTGCATTCATAAACAAGGAGAAATATTATGCAGATTCTTAAAATGGGCATGGTTGGCGGCGGCATCGGCGCTTTCATAGGTGAAGTGCACCGCAAAGCGGCGCGCATGGACGGGGGTATCCAGCTGGTTGCCGGGGCTTTTGATGTCGATCCTAAAAATAGCATCAAACAGGGTAAGCTGCTGGGACTGGATGTTAGCCGGGTCTACAAAACTTACACCGAGATGATTGAAAAAGAGTCGGCTCTGCCGCCGGAGGAACGTATCGATTTCGTTGCGGTCTGCACTCCCAATCACACCCACTTTCCAATCGCAAGCGCCTTTCTGCAGGCAGGATTCAATGTGATGTGCGAAAAACCGATGACACTCACGGTTGAAGAGGCGCTCGAACTGCAGCAGATTGTGAGGAAATCACGCAAGGTCTTCGGCCTGATGCACAACTACACCGCCTACCCGATGGTCAAACTGGCCAAAGATATGGTCAAGCAGGGCGACCTTGGCAAAATCCGCAAGATAGTTGTTCAGTATCCGCAGGGCTGGCTCTATCAA
>JAGYOL010000110.1 GCA_018399555.1 Kiritimatiellia bacterium
ACGCTGTTTTAGTACGTAAAAGTTCTTCTTTACTTATCATGCATGATAGAGTACTATGGGCGACATGGAGCGTGTGATTATGAGCAAGATTCTAATTATTGAAGATGATGCGTCAATTTGCAATCTTTTTGCCAGGTATCTTGAGGGTAGAGGATATCAGGTGGTGTGTGCAGGCGATGGGGTTGAAGGGCTTGAAAAGCTGCGTGAAGAAGGTGCTGATCTGGTTTTAACCGATATCATGATGCCGGAGATGGACGGACTTGAGGTGGTGCGTGAGATCCGCAAAGTTGATGATAAACTGCCGGTAATTGCGATTTCGGGCGGAATGCACGCTGTGTCGGTGAATTTTGTTTCGGTGGCGCAGGATTTCGGTGCCGATGCGATTTTCGAGAAACCGGTTGCTCTGGCTGATCTGCTGGCGAGTGTGCAACGGCTGACGGGGCAGGAATGAGTTTTATGGAACGGAGTCGGGATGACTGAATCAGATGTGGCGAAAGTGATGGATCTTGCGGTTTTGAAGCCGTCGATGACCGACAGTGACATTCGCGAGAGTGCTGCGCTTTGTATTGCAAACGGAATCGGCAATCTGTGTGTGCGTCCCAGCGATGCGGAATTTGCGAAGGAACTGCTTCGCGGCAGTGCGACAACCCTCTCCGTTGTGGTCGGCTTTCCACATGGATCCTCTCGCAGTGAGGTGAAAGCACTTGAGGCGCGGCTGGCCATCGCTGATGGTGCCGATGAGCTTGATGTGGTTATGAATATCGGCAGGTTCTTGTCGGATGATCTCGATTATGTGCGTCGTGATATCGAGGCGGTGGTGGCGGTGGCCGCACCGTGCGATGTTGCCGTTAAGGTCATTATAGAGAGTGCTTTTCTGAGTGGTGCTCAGATTGTAGCGGCCTGTGAAACAGCGATCGCGGCCGGGGCGCAGTTCCTCAAAACATCAACTGGATTCAATGGCGAGGGTGCTACGCCGGAGGCTGTCAGACTCATGATTGAAACCGCCGCCGGACGCGTTGGGGTCAAGGCCTCGGGCGGCATTCGTGACTGGGAGAGCGCGGTGCGTTTTCTGGAGCTGGGGGTTGATCGTCTGGGGGTAGGTTCCGCGCTTCAGATACTTGCGGGTTCACCTGAGTGAATTGATAAGGAATCAGGGGATAATAAATTGTGATGGAGGATAGTGAACGTAAAGCACGCGGACTGTGCTTACTCTCGGGCGGGCTGGATAGTCAATTGGCGGTGTGTCTGCTACGGCAACAGGGTATCGAGGTGGATGCTGTTGTTTTTAAAAGTCCCTTTTTTAAAATTGACTCCGCCCGACGGGCCGCCAAGGATTTGAACATCAAGTTGCATGTGGTTGATTTCACCGCCGATATTCTCGCTCTGGTCAACGATCCGCCGCATGGATTCGGCGGCAATCTCAATCCCTGCATCGACTGCCATGCGCTCATGATTAAACGGGCTGGCGAGATTATGACCGAAATGGACTTCGATTTCATTGCCACAGGGGAGGTTTTGAATCAGCGTCCGATGTCGCAACGCAAACAGGCTCTCGGTATTGTCGAGCGCTGTTCGGAGTATGAGGGCCGGTTGCTGCGACCTCTGAGCGCACTGCATCTGGAGCCGACCATTCCTGAAAAAGAGGGATTGATAGAACGGGAACGTCTGTTGAAACTCAACGGGCGCAACCGTAAGCCGCAGCTGGAGCTGGCCCGTGAATTCAGCCTGGTCAACTATCCCTCACCGGGTGGTGGCTGCCTGTTGACCGAGAGCGGTTTCTGTCGGCGGCTCGCCGATCTCAAGCAGCACGAGGGTCTGATGTGTGAGCGTCTGGCCTGGCTGCTGATCTACGGCAGGCATTTGAGGCTGCCAGGCGGCGCCAAGTGTATTGTAGGACGTAACAGTCGTGACAATGCGTCGCTGAAAAAGGCTCGTCACAGCGAAGATATTATGCTGCACACGGTCAATGTGCCCGGGCCGACAGTGCTGATGCCGCTGGGCGGCTGCGAGGCGGATGTTGCAACAGCCGCTTCAATTTGTGCCGCCTATGGTGATCATGATGGTCGTTCTGAGGTTGTTGTACGCATCTATGAGGCGGATTGCTCACGTGAGCTCACAGCTGCAATTACAGATCGTGATGCGTTTGCCAGCTATCTAGTATGAAAACATTTCGGAACCGTCACAGAAGCAGTTCTCATTGCACAATCAGAATTGCGCCCTTTTCACTCGGCGAACAGAGAGGTGTGGCTGAAGGTGGTGACATCAAAGAGCCCTTTATCGGTCAGTTTCAGCTCAGGGATAACCGGCAATGCCATGAAAGAGAGGGTCATGAATGGAGCTTTCAGATCGGAGCCGAGAATTTTGGCCAGTCGATCACAGTCGGAGTATTTGCGGGCGACTGTTTCGATCGGCTCGGTGGAGATCAGTCCGGCGAGCGGCAGGGGCAGAGCTGCGATAACCTTGGCGTTGTCGCTGCTGACTGCCAGTCCGCCTTTATGGATGATGACCTCGTTGATAGCGGTGATGATTGCGATATCGGTTGAACCGGCGGCGATGATGTTGTGTGAGTCATGTGCGATACTCGCTGCTATGGCACCGCGTTTCAGATTAAAACCCTTGATAAAGGCGACAGCCGGTTTTGCATCGGGATCATAGCGGTTGCAGACCACCAGTTTGACGATGTCGTTTTCGATGTCGCTGACTAGGGAGGCATCCGCAATGTGAGCATCCGCCGTAAGGGTGTTGGTAAAGAGTGAACCTTCGTTGATCTGGATTACCTTGATGCGTGCGGTGTCGGCTGTGGTTACCCGAATATCCGCCGGGGTGAGCATGCGCGACTCGAAACGGTTGCTGATCTCCGGTGTGCCGGCGGGTAGAAAGGCTTCGCCACGTCTGGCGGCAACTTCACCTTTGATCCAGACTTCGATCGGACGAAAGGTGTTGAAGTTTTCGATCAGCATGAAATCGGCCGGATCACCGACTTGCAGCAGACCGACCGGCAGATTGAAGTGTCTGACGGGATTCACGCAGGCCGCCTGGATGATGGAGTGCACCGAGATGCCGCGTTTGTAAGCAGTTGAAGCAATTTTGTTGATATGATCGGTCAGCAGATCATCGGGGTGTTTATCATCGCTGCAGAACATGCAGCTCTCGGGGTGGCGTGCCAGTAGCGGCAGAAGGTGTTCAAATTTGCTCGCGGCAGAGCCGTAACGGATCATGATGTGCATGCCCCGGGCGATTTTTTCAGCAGCTTCATCGTAACCGAAACATTCATGATCGGTTGAGATGCCCGCGTCGATATACTTTTGCAGATCAGCACCTCGCAGACCGGGGGCATGACCGTCGATGGGTTTACCGGCCTGCCGGGCGGCATCCAGTTTGTCCATTACAGCAGGGTGGCTCTGGATAACACCGGGGAAATTCATCATTTCGGCTAGATGGGTCACATCTTTGCGTTTGATCAGCTCTCTGATATCCGCCAGGGAGATTTCGGCACCGGCAGTTTCAAAAGGTGTGGCCGGCACACAGGATGGTACACCGAAGCCGAAAATGAAAGGGGTCTGCTGGGCCATTTTCATCATCAGTTCGACCCCTTCACGACCCAGCACATTGGCGATTTCGTGCGGATCTGCAACCGCTGCCACAGTGCCATGCACTACAGCACCGCGGGCGAAGGCCGGCGGCGTGAGCATGGAGCTTTCAATATGAACATGCGCATCAACGAACCCCGGCAGAATATAGACCGGATCGGGATTACCGTTCGGTTCGATGCTGGCAATACGACCGCCAGGCGATATGTGAAGAGTGGCACCGTAACTGGTTTTTGAAACCGGGTCAAAAATTGTTCCTGATACAGATTTATTCATACAGTTATTCTAATCTTTTTTTTATCACAAAAAAACCATAAACCGGATTGTTTTCAAATTCCTTCGCGGTAATCGTGCAATTGCATCCTGATTTTAACGACAGGATAATTTCATGTTGAAATCTTCGTTCTGTATAAAAATAATATTACCTGCGCTTGACACCAAAATTGACTTAAAGTTATACTCCCGCATGTATGTTTAGCTTTAAATAAGTGCCGATTTACAGCAGTTGTATCAACAGTTAAGCTGAGCGGCAATCAAGCAAAGGAAGATAAAAATCATGAGTGAAGAAGATCGCGATGAAAAATACGGTGAGTTTGAGCGTGAGCCGGTGCCTGATTCAAAAACGCGTGGTTTGAAGGCCTTTGTCGGCATGTATGCCGGTGAGCACTGCGCCGGAACCGAGTTGATGTTGGGGCCGCTCTTTGTAGCTGCCGGTGTATCCGCCTTTGATCTGGTATTCGGTCTGTTGCTGGGTAATCTGCTCGCAGTTATGAGCTGGATGTTTCTCTGTGCGCCGATAGCGGTGCGTACCCGGCTGACCCTCTATTATCAGCTTGAAAAAATCTGCGGACGCAATCTTGTGACGCTTTACAATCTGGCTAACGGTGTGATGTTCTGTTTTCTGGCAGGTTCGATGGTTACGGTTTCGGCTACTGCTCTGGGGGTGTGGTTCAAATTTCCCATGCCCGGCTTGAGTGATCTGTATCCCAACAGTGTCGGATGGGTTATTGCCGTGCTGGCGGTCGGAATTGTCATTTCACTGGTGGCAGCCTGGGGCTACGACATGGTGGCGCGTGTGGCCAATATCGCCGCGCCTTGGATGGTCTTGGTTTTTCTGGCCTTCGGTATCATCGGATTCCGTCAGTTCATCGAGATTACCGGTTCCGAAGTGAATTCGTTCGCCTCTTTCTGGGAACTCTGCCGCACATCCATCTGGAAGGGGGGCGAACCGCTTCCCGGTCAGGTTAAGTTCACCTTCTGGCATGTTACCTTCTTCGCCTGGTTCTGTAATATGGCAATGCACATCGGCATGTCCGATCTTTCGGTTTTCCGGTTTGCCCGCAAATCGTGGCACAGTGTGGCTTCGGCCTCCGGCATGTATGTGGGTCACTTCATGGCCTGGATTGCAGCTTCGATTCTCTATGCGCTGCAGCTACACATGGATGCGGCCAACACCGATGTGCTGCCCGGCCCGCTTGCCTACCGCGCCGCCGGTATCGCCGGCCTGATTTGTGTGATTGTCGCTGGCTGGACGACTGCAAACCCCACCATCTATCGCGCTGGCCTCGCTTTTCAGGCGATTATGCCCAGGGTCTCGAGGTTCAAGGTGACACTGGCGACCGGTATGATTGCGACTCTTGCCGGTATGTTTCCGGCCATTGCAATGCGTCTGCTCGGGTTTGTGGCTCTCTACGGTCTGGTGCTGATGCCGATGGGCGCGGTTGTCTTCATAGATTTCTGGGTGCTTGAAAGAATCGGGTTGAAGAGCAATTTTGCCGAACTTAAAAAACTGAGGTTCAGCCCTGCGGCCGGGGTGGCCTGGATTGCAACCTTTATCATCTGCATCATGCTGGTTCTTTCGGGGAAACCCTATTTCCAGATTTATTTCGTTTCTCTGCCGGGCTGGTTTGTCGCCTCAATCCTCTATATAGTGGTCAGTTATATCCACCAGAAAGATATTCATTTGAAACAATCATTCCGTCTGACGGCTCAGGTTGTCTCTTGGGCGGCTCTAGCCGGCATTGTAATTCCCGGATTGCTGTTTGCAGCCGGAAACACCACTCTCGAGCAGGTGAAGGGTGTCATGACCTTTTCGACCGTGATCTGGTTTATCAGCTCTCTGTGCTGGATGGGACGTGACAAGCAGGCAACTGCTTGACGTTGCGCCTGAAAGGTTGATAGAATAGCCGTCAGCAGATTTTTCTTGGCTTGCTACTGTCCGGAAGGAGCGACTGTATGGTACGGTCACCTCGCCGGAGAGTATGCTGAAATGTAGAATAGTTTGGAGTAATATTTATATGAACAGTGCAATTATTGTAGCGGCAGGCCGCGGACAGCGAATGGGAATGAAAACGGACAAGGCTTTCTTGAGTCTCGGTCCGAAACCGGTTGTGGCCTGGTCATTATTGGCCTTTGAAGAGTGCCCGGAGATAGATCGTATCGTGCTGGTTGTGCGTCGTGATCAGCTTACGGCGGCGAGGACTGTGGCTCAGATGTTCGGCATATCAAAACTCTCCGCTGTGGCGGTGGGAGGTGCCAGCCGACAGGATTCCGTTCTGAACGGTATGGCCGAGCTGGACCCCGATACCCGCTATGTTTGTGTTCACGACGGCGCACGTCCCTGTGTTAATCCCGAACTGATCCAGGCGACACTGCGTTGTGCCAGACGCAACGGCTCCGGAATCGCCGCGTCGCGGGTGTGGGATACCGTTAAATTCGTCGAACGCGGCACCGTGGTTGATCATACCGTCGATCGTACTAAACTTTGGACTGTCCAAACCCCGCAGACCTTCTCTCTGCCGCTTTTATCCAGAGCGTATCAGGAGGTTAAGAACAAAAAAGCTTCGGTCACCGACGATGCGGCGGCAGTCGAACTGCTGGGTGAGAGTGTCCGTCTGGTGGAGTGGTCCAAGCCTAACATTAAAATAACGACGGCGGATGATCTGCCACTGGCCGCGGCCGCTTTGCAGATCACCTGATCAAACCGAAAAACTGTGAGCAGGTCGGATGAGGTTCTGAGAAGGAAATTGCGCTAAATGATTGACAAAAAATATGCTGTTCTGGGGGATATACACGGTAATATTGAGGCATTGAATGCCGTTGTTGAAGATGCCCGTGCAAGAGGGGTCACCGATTTCGTCAGTGTGGGCGATATAGTCGGCTATAACGCTAATCCTGTTGAATGCCTCAACAAAATTCGTGAGCTGGACTGTATAACGGTGCGGGGCAATCATGATCATTATTGCTCATACGATGAGAGCTTGGACGATTTTCAGCCACTGGCCGCAAGTGTCATAGCATGGACACGCCGGCAGCTGAGCGAGGATGACGTTAAATGGCTGCATGATCTGCCCTACAGCCGTTCCTTCGGGGGATTCATGATTGTGCACAGCACGCTGGATATGCCGGAAGCGTGGGGGTATGTCTTCGATACGCTGGCGGCGGAGGCGCATTTCAGTTACCAGACCCTGTCGCTCTGTTTTCACGGTCACACACATGTGCCCATGATCTACAAAAAAGACCACAACTCGATCATGCGGATTGAACCCTGCAAAATCAAGGTTTCCTTCGGTCCGAAATACTTTATCAATGTCGGCAGTGTCGGTCAGCCGCGTAATAACGATCCTCGAAGCTGCTATGTCACCTATTCGACAAAGAGTCGTGAGGTCGAGTTCGCGAGGGTTGAGTATGATGTCGATGCGGCCATTGAACGCAACCGCAAGGCGGGGCTGCCCGATAGACTTTCGCTCAGATTGAAACTGGGACGATAAAGTCTGCGGCTGCGCTTTTTTGACTGCGGGGGAGGAATTATTGTCAAACCGGGAGGAAAACCGAGATGTCTCGTGATCGTCTAGTAAAAGTCATGCAGGTAGCTGTGGCGGGGGGCGCAGTTCTGTCGGCTTTAACGCTTTACATTTTCAGCGCGTACTACGGCAATTTAAATCAGGATGAGGGGTGGTATCTGTATGCGGCCCGCTGTGTGGCTGACGGCGGTCATCCCTATCGCGACTTCTTCTTCACTCAGGCTCCGCTTATGCCTTGGTTTTACAGCTGGTTTGAGGCTCTATGGGGCGGTTTCGGTGTTCTGGGCGGCAGAGTATTCACCGCCGTGATCGCTCTGTCGTCCGCATTGTGTGCCGGAGCCATGGCGTCCCGTGCGGTGCCTCGCGAGCGTTCACTGCAGACGGCGACCGTTGCCTTCGCCCTGATCGCCTGCAATCTGTATCATGTTTATTTTACGACGATTCCCAAAACTTATGCATTGGCCTCACTGTTTCTCTGCGGCGGTTTCCTGACTCTGAGCTTCTGCTTTTTCCGCAAACGCCGATCACACTCCAGAATGTCACGTATGTGGGCACTGCCCGCTGGTTTTCTGATCGCCATGGCCGCCGGCACCCGCCTATCCCTGATTGTTGTGCTACCGGTCACAGTGGTGGTGCTGCTGCTGAACTTCCATAAAAGCGGCAGTGCTTTTTTCTGGTTCGCCCTTGGCGGCGCGATCGGAATTCTATTGTTGTTCGCTCCGGTTTATCTGAATGCCTGGGATCAGTTCATCTTCAGTCAGACCTTTCATATACAGCGTGACGGCAGCGGCATTGACCCTTTCCTGACGGCAGGTTCGCTCTCGCGCCTAGTGCGCGCTTATCTCACGCATTGCTTGATCTTATGCGCTTTAATATTGGCGCTCCTGCTCTATGGCCGCGGAAAAAAACCGGCTTTCTGCGGCAGTCAGGACGGAGACGCATATCATGGTGAGATATGGCCTCTGATCTGGTTTGCGGCTTTTACGGCCGTGTTCGCCGTGCATATCGTTACACCTCATCCCTATGATGATTACCAGGTTCCGATTATGGGTCTGCTGGCCGCTGCTCTCGCGGCCTGGGTTGTCAACCGGCTGGATGATCGGAAAATGCGAATGTTTTTTGTAATCGGCGCGGTGATTGCGGTTAATTTCTGCAGTTTTTCATCGCCGCTCATCCAACAGTGGTTTACAGAGGGTCAGGATCGTTTCTGGATTCTCCGAAAGCAGATTCCCGATATCCGTGAATTACAGATCGCCGCCCGTGAAATCAGAACGCTTGCCGGGGATGACGACACTCTGCTTACGCAGGATACCTATCTTGCGGTTGAGGCTGGAATGCGGGTGCCGTGCGGTCTGGAGATGGGGCCTTTCGGTTATTTCCCTGAGCTGAGCGATGAACAGGCTGCCCGGTATCACGTTCTGAACCGCCGCTTGCTCTCAGAGCTGATCGGGGGTGCTCCCTGCTCAGTGGCGGCCTTCAGTGGCTACGGTCTCTCCATTCAGGCTCCCTTGATGGATCGTGTGCCTCACGCCGAATATCAGAGGCTTATGGCATTGCTCGGAAATAACTACGATTTTGTCGGTGAAGTTGAAAATTTCGGTCAGAACAGCACACTGCTGCAGATTTTGAAAAAACGTGAAAAGCTGGCAG
>JAGYOL010000111.1 GCA_018399555.1 Kiritimatiellia bacterium
ACACAAATCAACACCGACAGCAAGCCGACACAGATAATCTTTACTCCTGAACACATATGTTTCAAAGCCAGTCCTTCCTATACCGAAAAAAGATCGAAATATGAATTTCAGCGCGATGTTATTAAAAAAAGAGGTTGCTCGCAACGTAATAGTGTTGCATATTTTCTGACCATCCCATATAAAAGCCCCTGCTTCCACCACTGCTCCGCAGGAGATTTTGCATGCGCAAACTAATTTTCAGACTCTCTTTGTTGTTGATCATCCTCACTCTGAACTGCACTCTGGCCATGGAAACCCATCCGCCCGTGCAGCTGGAGCTTTTTTTCTCGCCCGGCTGCACCGAGTGTGAAGCTGTCAAAAAGGATATCCTGCCCGAGGTGGCGGAACTCTATCAGGGACAGTATGAACTGCACTCCCACGACATAACCGAACCCGAAAATATCGCTCTGCTGCTGGCCTATCAGAAAAGATGTGACAACCGGCAGAACGGCAAGGTCTCGCTGGTTGTCGACCGAACTGTTTTTTTATCGGGCTATGAAGATATCTTCATCTCGCTTTTCGACCATCTTGACCAGGCTCTGGCAAACCGCCGGAATCCCGCCTGGCGGATTGCGGAAATCCCTGAACTGAGCCGACAGGATGTCGATGAACGCATCGCGAATATTACCGTGGCCATGGTCATCATCGGCGGTCTGGTTGACGGCGTCAACCCCTGTGCGATCTCCACTCTGATCTTTTTCATCAGTGTGCTGGTTATCGCCAAGGTCAGCCGCCGCCTCCGTCTGTTGGTTGGTATGTCCTTTATCTGCGCCTCGTTTGTCGTTTACACGGCGATGGGCTTCGGGTTCATTTATCTTTTCAAGCAGGTGCCTGATTTTGAGCTCATCAGCCGTCTGTTGAAGGTTGCCGTGGGGCTCTGCATGATACCCCTGGCTTTTCTCTCCTATCGCGACGCCTGGCGTTTTCGTAAAAACGCCAAACCCTCCAGCGTAACTCTGCAGATTCCCGAGCGCACCAAGAAAAGAATCCACTCGCTGATCAATTCACGTATCGGCGCGGGGGCCCCGGTCATCGGCGGTTTTGTCGCCGGTGCCGGTGTCACCATTCTGGAGAGCGTCTGTACGGGCCAGGGGTACATACCGGTTCTGACGCTCCTGCTGCGGGAAAATATCACCGATATGACCGCCTGGGGAATGTTGATCTTATACAATCTGTTGTTTATAACGCCGCTGGTGATAGTATTCATCTGCTTTCAGCGCGGTATGGAGGTTACCGCCCTGATAAACTGGAGCAGAAATAATCTGGTGCTGACCAAGGTGCTGCTGGGAATTTTCTTCAGCATCATGGCGTTGCTTCTGCTGCTTTGAAGCCGATTGGTGTTTTGTGCCGCTTATAAAGCGGCTACTACATTGCTACGTGGTTTAGTTTGTAGTAGTCGCTTTGCAAGCGACATCTTCTGTAGTAGTCGCTTTGCAAGCGACACCATGCCGCTCACAGAGCGGCTACTACATTGCTACGTGGTTTAGTCGCTATAATTTTAGTTTCTGTCGTAAAAAACAAGAATTTACGGAGAAAAATGAATGATTGCAGATAATGATTACACCCTGCTTGACAGCGGCGACGGACGCAAGCTCGAACGCTTCGGCGGCTATACCCTTTCACGTCCCTGCTCGCAGGCTCTCTGGAAACCGGAGCTGCCGAAGCATCTCTGGGAGAGTGCCGACGCCGCCTTCGACCGCGCCGACGGCAACCGCTGGCACAACCGCGGTACACTGCCGGATGAGTGGCGGATCGAAATCGACGGCATTCGCTTCATCCTCTCCGGCACCGATTTCGGTCACCTCGGCATCTTTCCCGAACAACGCGCCCAGTGGAAGTGGATTCGAGAAACCGTTGCAGCCGCTGTGCAAAAACACGGCACCCCGCTCAGAGTACTGAATCTCTTTGCCTACTCCGGCGGCGCAACCCTCGCCGCCGCACTCGGCGGTGCTGAACTCTGCCATCTCGACGCCAGCAAAGGCATGGTGCAGTGGGCGCGACGCAATGCGGAGGCGAATGGACTCCACGAGCACCCCATCCGCTGGATTGTGGATGACGCCCATAAATTCATCTGCCGCGAACTTCGCCGCGGCAGACAATACGACGCCGTGATTCTGGATCCGCCCACCTTCGGACGCGGCCAGAACAACGAGATGTATAAGATTGAAAAGGATCTGCCCGAAACCCTGGAACTCTGCCGCAAATTGCTTTCAGAGTCGCCGCTCTTTGTTCTGCTCAGCACCCATACCCCCGGCTACTCGCCGATGGTGCTGCGGAATGTGCTGGGCCAAGCCATGACCGGTCTGCAAGGAAGCATTGAAGCCGGCGAAATGCTGCTCACCGGCGCGACCGATCTCCGCCCCACCCCCTGCGGCGTCTTCGCCCGCTGGCTGACAGGCTAAGCCGATTCAGCCACCATGCCGCTCACAGAGCGGCTACTACATTGCTGAGCACCTGCTGTAGCAGTCGCTTTATAAGCGACACCATGCCGCTCACAGAGCGGCTACTACATTGCTGAGCGCCTGCTGTAGCAGTCGCTTTATAAGCGCGACACCATGCCGCTCACAGAGCGGCTGCTACATTGCTGAGCGCTTGATTTATACCCAGGAAGAACCAGGCCCGCCGGAGATCACAGCTTTCCGGCCATATATTTGTTGAACCAGTCAACGCACTCGCCGACCTCTTTCTCCAGGTGCTCGGACTGATGTTCGTATTCCAGCGTCAGATAGCCTTTGAAGCCCTGACTCCGCAACTCATCCAGAACCGCTTTCAGATTACCGGCACCGGTGCCGTAGGGCACATCGCGAATCCCGCGTTCATCGCCGATACGCTCGATGTCCACCAAATGCAGGGTCACAAATTTCCCTTTAAGCAATTTAACCCCGTCGAGCGGCGTAACGCCGACACGCATCCAATGGCCGATATCACAGCCGGCTCCAACCCGCGGACCGCGTCCCTCAAGCTGCTTCAAAATGCCCTCCGGTTTGCCGAACTCCTGCCGATGGTTGTGAATTGCGATCGTCAGATTGTGCTTTTCCGCCATCTTTTCCGCTAAATCAAATTTGGCGCGATCCGGCACAATCTCAGTCTGAATGGTTTTAATGCCTATCGCATGTGCAAAACGGGCCAGCTGATCCCACTGATTTTCATCCTTTGCATTGGTGACCCCGTAACTGACAACCTGAACGCCCGAGGCATCAATAAATTTTTTCAACTGTGATGTCGTCTTCTGATCTATCTTCTTGAAATCGGTGCTGCCCTCCATGTCACCCCCGATTCTCTGACCGGGATACATCTCGATATATTTTATGCCGAGTCGTTCAGCGGTCTGCACCGTCTCAACAAAACTGCGGTCACGAAAGGTGTAGGCCTGTACCGCAAGTTTGAAATCCTGAGCCGCGGCAACCATTACCACGCAAAAAAGTGTCAATATAGCCATCAATCTTTTCATTTGCCCTCCCTCTTTCATCTTACTAGTTGCAGTTGTCGCTGTGCAAAGCCTCTTGCTTACACAGTTCATACATAATCCCGTGTTCCCGGTATTTCAAAAGTTGCTCTCAGTTTACACCAAATCCGAGCCGACTGGCAACTGAATAAAATGTGGGAAATCCTATCTCTTGTGTCTTTCCCGCAGTGTATGATAACATATTTCATTCAATCCACAGAGGAAACAGGAAGGTATCATGACCGATCAAGCTCTACTGAACCGCGCCCGCGAAGTGATGAGTATCGAACTTGAAGGACTCGCTCTGGCACGTGATGCCCTGGGAGAGGATTTTATTAAAGTTGTTCACATTCTGGCCGGAGCCCTGGACGCCGGCGGCAAGATCGTGGTTTCCGGTGTCGGTAAAAATCTACACATCGCTGAGAAACTTTCGGCTACCCTGGCCAGCACCGGCTCAACCAGCGTTGTGATGAATCCGATCCAGGCGATGCATGGTGATCTTGGCATCATTGCCGACAATGATGTGCTGCTGGCGTTGAGCTTCTCCGGTGAATCCGACGAGATTATCAAACTCGTACCGGCGGTCAAACGACTGGGCGTCCGGATCATCAGCATTGTCGGTAGTCGCGATAACACCCTGGCAACTCTGAGCAACGCAATTCTGCCGGTCAGCATCAACCGGGAGGCCTGCCCCTTCGGCATGGCTCCGACAACCAGCACCACCGCGACGCTGGCAGTGGGTGATGCGCTGGCGATGGTGTTGATCGATGCGCGGCATTTCGTAAAAGAGAGCTACGCCCGACTGCACCCCGCCGGTGCCATCGGACGGGCCCTGGTTCTGCGGGTGCACGAGATCATGCGCACCGGAGAGAGAGCTGCGGTGATCACCACCCGCGCTACCGTGCGGGATGCCATCATGGCCATGACTTCAGCCAAGAGCGGCGCGGCTCTGATAGGTGATGACGAGGGTTGTCTGCGCGGCATCTTTACCGATGGCGACTTACGCAGGAGGCTCTCCGACAGCTGCGCAATTCTCGAGGAACCGATTGAAGCCGTGATGACCGCCAACCCGGTATCGGTGCAAGCAGATGCCTTTGCAGTTGATGTGCTGCGCATCTTCGAAAAATATCGCATCGACGACCTTCCGGTGATCGGACAGGACCATAAAATCGCGGGCTATGTCGATATTCAGGACCTGCCCAAGATGAAGGTGATGTGACATGCCCGCGCTGCAACGCGGCGCGGCTGAAACTGAATGAACCGTTAGTGATTCTCAGACGTTAATGTTGATATGGCTACCTCTCTTCAATTATTTATCGCTCAGGTTTCAGCCACTGAACCATCAGGAGCTCTCAGCAGAGCGATTGAGCTTCTGCAGCGGGGCGGACCGGTTATGTGGCCGATTCTGCTCTGCTCCATCATGGGGGTGACGGTGGCCTTTGAACGTCTGTTCGCATTCTGGCGCTACAACAGTGCCAACCTCTACTTCCGGCAATCGATCGGCGAATTGATCGAAATCATCAAGTCAGGTGAATTCGAGCGGGCCCTGCAATGCTCCGCAGAAATTGACTCGCCCTTCGCCCGCATCATTCATGAAGCATTACAGAATCGCGCCACCGGCTTCAGCGAAACGCTGCAGGCGGTGTCGCAGCGTGAGCTGAACAAACTCAGGCGTGGTTTTTCAGTGCTCGACACCGTGATCACCGTAGCCCCCCTGCTGGGTATTCTCGGCACAGTCACCGGTATCATCGGCACTTTCAATATGCTCAATGCCGCCGGTCTGAGCAACCCGACCGCCGCCACAGCGGGTATCGGCGAGGCACTGATAACCACAGCCGCCGGACTGATCGTCGCCATCGTCTGCCTGTTTCCTTTCAACTATCTGACTTCGCAGCTGATCCGCTGCACAACCGAGCTGGAACAGACCATTCATAATTTTGAAGTGGCCTTTAATACCGGCAATTTAACCCCTGAACCCCAACCGCCGCAATGAAACTGATATCCGGATATGAAAACCGCAAAGCACGCATCGAAATGCTGCCGCTGCTTGATGTCATGTTTCTGATTCTGGTTTTCTTCATCTACTCGATTTTTTCGATGTCGGTCCACCGCGGTCTCAAGGTTGACCTACCGCAAGCCGGCGGCTCCCTCGAGATCGGCGAAATGAGCACTATCACCGTCACAAAAGAGAATAAACTCTATCTCAACGGAGAGGAGATGGAGATGAAACGGATCACATCGAACGCAATTGAAGCATGGCGCAGCACCCAGACACCGGTTTTGATCCAGGCCGACCGAACATCGGAGCTCGGGGTGGGAATTAAAATGCTGGGTCTTCTGAAAGCAGGCGGCGTACAGCGGGTGGCCTTCATGGTTGAAGAGTGAACTTTATTTTCAAATTTTGTGGTTTGTCATTTCCGTAGGCGGGGTTACGCACTGCTATGCTCATTTCAAATCATAGTTTAAGTCTGCTGGTCACACTTTTGCTGCATCTTGTGATTATCATGCACATAGCCGAGATCGCGGACAGACCCAAAGAGCTTGTCACAGCCACACTGGATATCTCCGCTGTCGCGTTGAATCTGACCGACACTCCGACAGAAACCCCTTCCGAAGCACCGCCTTCACAGAACAGGCCGCAGCCGCCACCACCTGAGCAGGTGCCGGAAAAGAGCTTTGAGCCGCAACTCAAGCCGCCGCAGAGCATCCGGACAATGCCCGCGCCCCCCGTAACCGTGCTACCGGAACCCGCAACAATAACAATCCCCGAAAGTGTGCCGGAACCCCCGATACGCCATCCTTTAGAAACGCCACCGCCAAAAGTGGAGGTGCCACGCCCCGATTTCCCGCCGCCGGAAATGCCCGCAACCGAAGAGCACACAGAAACTCATCCGTCACCAGCCGCAGACGAGCCCTCGCGGGTCGCCGCCGAACCCGGCGGCGCCGCAGCCGCCCGTATTGACCAGCCACCCCGCCCCAGACAAAGCATCAAACCGGATTACCCGAGCGGAGCACGACGGCGCGGCGAGGAAGGATCGGTCATCCTCAATGTGACAATCAATGCCGCCGGAGCTGCACAGCAGGTGGAGATTGTTGAATCCAGCGGCTTCAAAGAGCTGGATGAAGCAGCCCGCCAGGCTGTGATCAAAGCGCGCTTCAATCCCGGCAGAATCTCCGACAAACGTGTGGCATCGCAGGCCCGTCTGACGATTATTTTCAAATTGCGTTAACTCTGAAACCGCTTTCGGCCAACGATCGGCGTGCAACGCAAAATTTTCAAGGTTAACTCTCCTGCGTAACAACTTCATCATAAACAGCCAGGGTTTTATCCACCATCTTTTCCATACCGAAACGTTGCAGGGCATCCTCGCGCAAACTGCGGAATTGGCGCCCGGCCACCCGGCGCAGTAATTCCGCCAGCTCACTGCTCGCACCGGGGGTGTAGAGATAGCCGTTGAATCCTTCGCGCACAATGTCCAGCGAACCGCCGCAACGGCTGGCGATCACCGGACAATCCATTGCCAGCGCCTCCGCCATGCTGCGTCCAAACGCCTCCGGTTTGCTGTGATTATTCGATGTGAGCACATTTGCACAACTGTAAATCTCCGCCATTTTACTCTGACTGCCCGCAAAGATAATCCGATCTTCGATCTTCAACTCACGCGCCAGTTTCTTCAGCGATTCCGCATAACCGCTCGCCGCATTTTCAACTCCGCCGACAATCACACACCTGATATTCGGAATCTCTCCACCTGTCTCGGCCACAGCTCGAATCAGCACGTCATGCCCTTTCAGCCGCGTAACCCGCCCAACCGACAGCACCACAAAGGCATCGCGCAAATCATAACGCTCTTCGAAGTCGGATGTGAAATTCATATCCAGCCGGGTGCGTGAAAATCTGTGCGCATCAATTCCGCGGTAGATCACTCTGATTTTTTCATCGGACAAATTGTAGTTGCGTCTGATGTGGTCAACCACCGCACTGCCGGGACAGATGACCCGCTCGCCGTAGGTCATCACACGACTGTATGGCCCAACACTGTTGAAACCGTGCACCGTTGAAACAAAGGGCAGATTCAGCCCCCGCTTCGCCAGCATGAAAAGCCACCCCGGCACACGGCTGCGATAGTGTACCACATCGGGCTGCAGCCGCCGCAGAAACCTGCGCAGCACTGCCGCACGATACGGAGCGGAAAGCGGATTTTTGGATTTGACATCAAGAGAGAGATGTTCGCCACCCTCACGAGTTACGGTTTCCATCAGTCTCCCGCCGCAGGAAATCACAGTGCTGCGATGGCCGCGACTGACGAACTCGCGGTTGAGCTCGACTGTGCCGCGTTCCACACCCCCTTCATTCAGAGCGGGCAGTATCTGTACAATGTGCATGCCTGAATTTTAGAGGTTGTGCAGCTTGAATCAAAGGTCAAAGTTCGACTCTTCGGGCATTTGCAAACTAAATAATCCTGTTAATCATGTAATCCTGTCTGAAAAATGAAATTGATTGAAAAGCTTGTATTCAACTTCTTGTTAAAAGTACCCACAGCGGGAAATACTCAGAGTTACATACCCTTGTTAAATAATCCTGTAATTGTGTATAATGCCGCCTATGAAAAAGTTGCTGGTTATAGCGGGAAGCGGCTCATACCCTGAATGTCTGATCGGTGAAGCACGCCGCGCCGGGGTTGAGCACATCGCTGTGCTGGCTATCCGCGGCATGGCCGCACGAAGAATTGCAAAGCTGGCCGATGAAACCTTCTGGGCCGGTGTCGGTGAAGGAGAACGCTATCAAACATGGATTGCGGCGGGCGGTTTCACGCATGGCATCATGGCGGGTCAGATAAATCCGCTGGCCCTGTTTCGCACCAAATTTGACAGCACCACACGCGAATGGCTGCGCGAGCTGCCAGTTAAAAACGCCCACACAATCTTCGGCAAAGTCGCCTCACTGCTCATCGAAAACAACATCCGCGTCCTGCCGGCCTCTTCTTTTATGGATGATTTTCTGCCGGGCATCGGTGTGCTGACCGAACGCGCTCCTGATCAACGTGAGCAAGCTGATATAGCTTTCGGCCACTCCATCGCCACAAAGATCTGCGGCCTTGATATCGGTCAGACTCTGGTAGTCAAAGATGGCGTTGTGCTGGCGGTCGAAGCCTTTGAAGGCACCAATAAAGCCATTCTGCGCGGCGGCTCGCTGGGAGGCAAAGGTGCGGTTGTGGTAAAGGTTGCGCTCGACGGTCACGACATGCGCTTCGATATTCCGGTGGTCGGCGGCAAAACCATCTCCTTTCTAAAAAAAGCCGGCATATCGGTGCTGGCGTTTCAGGCCGGCCGCCTGATTATGCTGGATAAAGATGAGGTCATTCAAAAAGCGAACAAACTGCGTATTGCAATCGCAGGCTTTGACAGTGGCCTGCCGCACGCGCCGACCCGACCGGAGGGATTCTGACTGAAGCCGCTTTCAGCCGCCGGGCGGCGTACAACACAAGTAACCGTATATCCGGTTTCCAACCCGAACGATCAACCAAAGCTGCTTTCAGCCGCAACCAA
>JAGYOL010000112.1 GCA_018399555.1 Kiritimatiellia bacterium
TAGCGACTCGATTCCTTTTGCTTCTCGGTAATCTCCTCAAATTGCATGATTTTCCCTTAATTTTGTTGGTCGCCACATCATGATTTAAAAGAGGTTATGAGAACTGTTATTGAAAAACGTGCATAAAAAACACGAAAATGATGGATAGTAGTACAAACAGCCCGCACAGCGGGCGATTCCGCTCGAAACAGCGGTTCCGCATGCGAAAACCCCTACAACTCCCCGCACTCATCCGAAAAACAGCAGTAGCAGTGCCAGCACCGGCATGGCGCAGAGTGTGCTGAGTGTGACCGCTGCGGCCGCCAGCTCCTTGTCGGCTCCCATCTGTTCGGCCATCACATACGAGGTAACCGCGCTGGGTGCCGCCAGATAGATCATCGAGGTGAACATAATTTCTCGTGATTGCACCCCTAGCAGCTGCAGCACAAGGTAGCCCAGCAGCGGCAGGGTTACAAGTTTGAGAGTCGCCGCAACTGCGGCCGGTTTGATCTGTGATCTGATTGAACTGAAAGACAACCCCGCACCCAGTGAAAGCAGGGCGCAGGGCAGAGCTGCCTGACCTAATGTCTGTAAGGCCCGCATCAGAGGCTGCGGGGCGCCGCTGCCGGTTAACATAAATACCAGCCCCAGCAGACAACCGATGATCAGCGGATTGAGTAGAATGCTCAAAGCGGTGCGCTTTAATCGTTTAACCGGGGTCGATCCCTCCGGTGCAGTCAGGATCAAGACCGCTGCAAAGTTGAAAAAAGGTACCGACGGTATTAGGGCGATGACCGCCACCTGTACAGCTTCGGAGTCAGGACCGAACATGAAAAGTATAATCGGCAGACCGGCGTAAGCCAGATTCCCGCGCATCGCCGCCTGTGCCAGCGCGCTCGACGAGGGCCTCGGCAAACGCATCCAGCGTCCGATCACCAATGCGACCAACGTAATTACAGCCGAACAGCCGCAGATCAGCACTCCGGTCAACATGCCACCTTTTAAACTCTGCAGATTTGAACCGGCGATTTTATGGAACAACAATGCCGGCAGCAAAATGTAAAAACCCAGCCGGTTGAGTTGTGTGAAAAAAGCGGGAGGCAGAAATCCCCGCATGCTTAAAAGCGTTCCCAACGCGATAAGCAGACAGATGGGCAGAATCGATGTCAGGATAATTGTCACAGTTTAATTTCTCCCCCTCCGGCCCGATCACAGAATCAACATGCAGTCACCATAACTGAAAAAACGGTAACGTTCGCTTACTGCCTCCTGATAAGCACGCATGATCAGATCACGGCCCGCCAGCGCACAGACCATCATAATCAAAGTTGATCGCGGCAGATGAAAGTTGGTTAACATCACATCCGTAACCTGAAAATCAAAGGGCGGATAGATGAAGATGGAACTGCAGCCATCAGCCTGCCTGATATCACCCTCAAAGCAGGCCGCCACACTCTCAAGCGTGCGCACGGTCGTGCTGCCCACACAGACCACCCGGCCGCCGCGCGCACGGCATGCGTTGATCTCAGCGGCGCATTCCTCACTGACCGCATAACGTTCGGCATCCATGCAGTGCTCTTCCACAAATTCGCTTTTTACAGGTTTGAATGTGCCCGGTCCCACATGCAGAGTCACAAATTGCCGCTTGATTCCCCTTTGATTGAGATCGGCAAAAATTTCATCCGTAAAATGCAGACCGGCGGTCGGCGCCGCCACCGCTCCCCGTTCCCTGGCGTATATGGTCTGATAGCGTTCGCGGTCAAGACGTTCCAGCCGCTCATCTGAAACGCGTTTGATATAGGGGGGCACCGGTGTCAATCCATGCTCTTCCAGTAAAGACATCAGGTCGCGGACGCTGTGAAAAATGACAACACAAAATCCCTCTTCCCGAGGTTCAACAATCTCAGCCCTTAACTCTCCGCCGGCAAAGATCGCATTAAGCCCCATACGCACTTTGCGCCCGGAACCGCACATGCAGAGCCAGCGGCGGACATGGCCGTCGCCAGCTTTATTTTTCGCTGCTGCCAGCGGGTGCAGCAGCAGCAGTTCAAGTGCACCGCCGCTGTCCGACCAGCTTCCTTGCAACCTGGCCGGGAAAACCTTGGTGTCGTTGAGCACCATCAGGTCGTCAGAGCTTAGAAATTCAGCGATGTCTCCGATCATGCGGTGTTCGATCAATCCGCTCCCTCGATGTATAACGAGCATGCGCGATGTTCCGCGCCGCTCGGGCGGTTCCTGGGCGATCAGCTCCGCAGGCAGCTTGTATTCGAATTCAGAGGTTAACATAAGCGGCAGTTTGCTTTACTTCTGTAATAAAAAAAGAGGGGCTCATCGAGTTTTCAGATTAGAATATTATGTGATCAGTTTGCGGCAGCCGAGCCTGACCAGATTATCGGTAAACTCGGGAAACGATTCATTAAGAATCTCCGCGCCGCCTACAACAATCCCCTCCGGTGCGCACAGCCCCGCCAGTGCCAGAGACATCGCCAGCCGATGGTCTCCATGTGCTGTGCATCTTCCGCCCCGGCAGGTGCCGCCTTTGATAGCGAAGCCGTCGGGATACTCTTCCAGCTCCACTCCCAGCAGTTTCAGCTCACCGCAGAGTGTCGAGATGCGGTCGCTCTCTTTGTGGCGCAGTTCGGAGGCATCACGTACCACGGTTGTGCCTTCCGCAAAAGCGGCTGCCAGCGCGAAAACCGGAAATTCGTCGATCATCCGCACCACCGTCTCGCCCCTCACCGCGACCGCTTTCAACGGGGCGGCTTTGAGCGTGATGTCGCCCGTCTGCTCGCCGTAACTGAGACGCTCGTTTCCGATTGTCACCTCTGCTCCCATGTTCTGCAGTACATCGATAATGCCGGTGCGGGTCGGGTTGATTCCTACATCCCTGACCGTGATTTCCGAACCGGGAACAATGGACGCAGCCACCAGCATGAATGCCGCCGAGGAGATATCGCCGGGTAACGTCATTTCCAGTGGCAACAATGGTTTCGAGAGCGGTTCAATACTTATTTTGTTCTCTTTTCCGCAGGTGATGTCGGCTCCCATGGCACCTAGCATGCGTTCGCTGTGGTCGCGTGAGGGACCCGGCTCGGTCAGGATTGTGGTTCCGCTGCCAGCCAGAGCGGCCAGTATCAGCGCGCTTTTAACCTGAGCACTGGCGACCGGCAGCGCGTAGTCGATGGATCGCAGGCTGCGGGCGGTGTCACGTCCGGAAAGTGAGAGCGGTGCACCTCCGTTAGCGGAGATTATTCCAGCACCCATCAGATTGAGCGGTTCGATAATGCGGTCCATCGGGCGTCGGCGCAATCCAGCCGAGCCGTCGAGTATACAGGGGGTTCCGGAAGCCGCCAGTGCGCCGGCCATCATCCGGATGGTTGTGGCGGAATTGCCGCAATTCAATGCCTTCCCCGGTTGACGAAACCCATGCAGACCGCAACCTTTGACGATCAGTGTCTGATCGTGCAACTCCCACTTAATACCGAGCTCTCCGAGGGCACCGAGCATCGCCTGTGTAACCCCTGAATTAAGAAATCGGCGGATTGTGCTTGTACCCTGAGCCAGAGCGGCGAAGAGTGCCGCCCTGTGTGAGAGCGATTTGTCTCCGGGCAGCGTTATCACGCCCCTGAGTGCGCCGCTTGTTGAAACTGAAAGATTCATGATTCGACTCTCTGACGGATGCGGAAGCACTGCCGTGACAACTGCCGCGCCCCGCCTTACTTGCAGAGTGTGTATAAAACACCGGCAACAACCGCCGAGCCGATGACACCCGCGACGTTCGGTCCCATGGCATGCATCAGCAGAAAGTTGGTCGGGTTGGATTCCAGACCGACTTTATTGGCAACGCGGGCGGCCATCGGCACGGCGGAAACACCGGCGGCTCCGATCAGCGGATTGATCGGGTCTTTTGAAAATTTACTCATCAGACGCCCCATGAAGCAGCCGGATGCGGTACCGAACATGAAGGCGACCAGCCCCAGTCCGAGAATACCGAGAGTCTCAAAGGTTAAAAATTTTTCACAGGCCAGCTTCGAACCGACCGACAGGCCCAGCAGAATTGTTACGATGTTAACCAGGGCGTTGGACATGGTGTCGGAGATGCGAGCCACAGAGGGGCCGACCTCACGGGCCAGATTACCGAGCATCAGTGCTCCCACCAGCGGTACGGCACTGGGGAGCAGAAGCGCACAGAGCAAAAGGACTATCAGCGGGAAACAAACTTTCTCCATGCGTGAGACATGCCGTAGCTGATTCATCACAATGCCTCTCTCTTTCTCCGGCACGATGGCCCGCATGATCGGGGGCTGGATGATCGGTACCAGTGCCATGTACGAATACGCCGCCACAGCTACACCACCGAGAATCTGCGGGGCCAGCTTGGATGTCAGCCAGATGGCGGTCGGACCGTCAGCTCCGCCGATGATGCCGATTGAGGCGGCCTCCGGCAGTCCGAAGTTGATGCCGGGAATCATGCCGAGCATCAGGGCCCCGAAGAGCGCAATGAATATACCGAACTGGGCGGAGGCACCGAGCAGTGCGGTACGCGGATTGGCGATCAGCGGTCCGAAGTCGGTCATAGCACCCACTCCCATGAAAATCATGATCGGGAAAAGCCCGGTCTCCACACCGAAGTCGAAGAAGTAATAGAGATAACCGCCCGGCTCCGTAATGCGCGGCGCCATCACGGTTGCACCGTTTACCACGGTTTCAACCATCTCGACAACCGGAGGAGTTGTCACATTGGCATACGGCATGTTGGCCAGCAAGCCGCCGAAACCGATCGGCAGCAGCAGCAGCGGTTCAAAGCCTTTGACCACCGCAAGATAAATCAGACCCAGACAGATCAGAATCATAAGAAACTGACCCAGCCCGTATGGCACCTTGCCGCCGAGAATCTCAACTTCGTGACCGGCCACGAAATCACCGCTGGGCTTGAAGTAACCCTTAATCAGATACTCCGGCGGTTCAGCTACGAAAAAACCCTGAATGCCGGTGGTGGCAACCAGATTTCGAACCTTCTGCAAAGTTTTTTGCCATTCCGCCTGCTCCGGCTTTGTCCCGCTATGCGAGGCGACGCTTCTCTCACGAAGGTCAATGCCGTCCGGGGTACGACTTCCCGACACGCTCTGCGATGTCGTATTTCCTTGATTCTGAGCATTGGCCACTGAACACAGCACTCCCGCGACAGCCGCCAGAATTAGAATTGTCTTTTTCATGAATCGGTCCAAAATTTATAGCAGTTAAAACTTTATGATCGCAGCAATTATCGATACGGTTCTCAGCCGATGGTGACAAGCATGTCACCGGCGTTGACTTTGTCGCTCTGTCCGACAGCTATCGTCTTGACCGTGCCGGAGCAGGGTGCCTGAACAGGCGTTTCCATTTTCATCACATCAAGCGCCAGTAGTTCATCTCCCTCGCTGACGCTGTCGCCCACAGCCACACCGATACGCAGCACCGTGCCGGGCACAGATGCTTTGACCTCGGTTTCGTTGCCGCCGCCTGCGGCGTCGGGGGCACTCTTGCCACTGATGCCATCAGTCACATTGACCGCATATTCCTTTCCGTTGACCAGAGCTTTGTCGCCCTTGAGTTGAACACCGTAGCTGTTGCCATTGACAGTAACGGTATAACCATCGGCCCCGCCTTTGGCCGCTTCCGGAGTCTCGCGTTGGGCAGCACCCTTGCGCACCCCGATCTTGGCCTCGCCTTTGAGGAACTGAATGCCCTTCTCTTTGCAGGTGGCGGCGATGAAGATGTTTTCCTCACTCAGGTCGGTGATTCCATTGTCGCTCAGCAGCTTTTTGGCTGCGTCAACACCCTTCTTGGGATCACGGTCGTTGAGGTCGACAACTTTCTCGTCGGTGGGCTCCAAACCGAGCTGCTCGGAGGCCAGTTTTACAATTTCCGGATCAGGCGCACAGGGTGTTTTTCCAAAATAACCGAGCACCATTTTGCCATAACCCTCGGCAATCTTGTTCCATTTGCCGAAAAGCACGTTGTTAAAAGCCTGCTGGAAGTAGAATTGGCTGACCGGAGTGACGGAGGTGCCGAAGCCGCCGCGGCGTACCACCTCTCTCATGGCGGCTATGCAGTCGGAATATTTGTCCATCAGGTTGTTGTCGCGCAGCATCTGCGTGTTGGCTGTGAGCGCACCGCCCGGCATGGGCGACCAGGGAATCATCGGTTCCACTGCTTTGGCCTCCGGCGGCAGAAAATAATCTTTCATACACTCTTTGGTGATGAGTTCAGCTTCCATCAGTTTATCAATATCAATGCCCAGATCATAGTCGGTTCCACGCATTGCATGCCAGAGTGTGGCAATGTCAGGCTGGCAGGTTCCACCCGACATCGGTACGATGGAACAGTCCACCTGCGAGGCACCTGCTTCGATTGCAGCCTTGTAGCCCACAGTTCCGATGCCAGCGGTTTCATGAGAGTGGAAAACAATGTTGACGTCATCACCCAGAAGCTTGCGGGCCTGCCGGATGGTTTCGTAGATGTATGCCGGAATGGTCGTGCCCGAGGCGTCCTTGAAGCAGACACTGTCGTAAGGAATATCCGCATCCAGGATGTTTCTGAGGGTCTGGATATAGAATTCAGGGGTGTGCGCACCTTCACAGCCGGGCGGCAAGGCCATCATGGTCACACAGACCTCGTGGTGCAGACCGGCGTCTTTGATCGATCTGCCGCTGTCGACAAGATTGTTGAAATCGTTGAGCGCGTCAAAGTTGCGGATGGTGGTGATGCCGTGCTTGCTGAACATACGCGCATGCAGATCGATCACGTCGCGGGGCTGTGAGTCAAGACCGACAACATTGACGCCGCGTGAGAGGGTCTGCAGGTCGGCATCCGGACCGGCGACTTCGCGGAAACGATCCATCATGTCAAAGGCGTTTTCATTGCAATAGAAAAAGAGCGATTGAAAACGTGCGCCTCCTCCGGCTTCGAAATGGGTTATGCCCGCGTCGACACAGGCCGCCACCGCTGGCATGAAATCTTCAGTGAATACGCGGGCGCCGTAACATGACTGAAATCCGTCGCGAAAGGCTGTACACATTACTTTTATGGGTTTCTTTGCCACAGTTGAATCTCCTTAGAGGTGTATTTTAGGGGTGTTTTAAAGTAAAAATTATGAGAGTGCGGCACTTACGCCGATCTGGCAACAGCTACAGCAATGGCAACCGCAATTTCGGCATCACTCGAAGATGAAGCCTGACGGGTCGCTTTCTTCCGGGGTTCGGGATCCGGCAGAATGTGGTTGAAACGCGGAATGATTTTTGCCGAAAGTGCCATCACAAAGACCAGCACGACAAGAAACGAAAAAACGATGCCCATGCCGGCTATCAGCATAACCAGACCCTGGCTCAGGATTGCCATAAATAAAACTCCGTTGCGTAAAATAAGTAAAAAAAACCGATTTGCCGACAGATTATATATATTCATGGCGGAAAAGTACAGACTGATTTTTCACTTCTGTGCACATTCAGATTTGCTGCCGTGATATAATGAATATTCAATGCTGAAGAGACTTGAACGTTATCGGCGGGCGGAGTATCATAGTAGCTTGTGAACTTTGATTCCTGCATCCCGGCGGGGTGCTGATGAGGGAGGATGTACATACTATGCGTAAAACTGCAGCTTTAATTTTGGCACTGGCCGTTCTGAATCTTCATGCGGGCAACCGATTGAGAGCATTGATCATCGATGGACAGAACAATCATAACGCCTGGCCTAAAACCACAATCATGATGCGGGACTATCTTGAAAAGTCAGCCCGGTTCACAGTGGATGTGGCACGCACAAAGTACACCTGGAAGGGTGACCGCTGCCGGGAGTACCTCGCTTTGGCAGACACTGCCGACAGCGAGGATATGAAAGAGCCCAGACATGATCCGGATTTCAAACCCGATTTCGCCGCATACGATGTGGTCATCAACAATTTCGGCTGCAATGCGGCTGAGTGGCCCAAGACCACAAAAAAGGCATTTGAAGAATATATGCGCGGCGGCGGAGGCATGGTGGTGGTGCATGCGGCTGATAACTGCTTTCCGAAATGGCATGAGTATAATAGGATGATCGGAGTAGGCGGATGGGGTGGACGCAATGCTGCTCACGGGCCCTATGTTTATTACAACAATGCCGGCGAAGTAGTTCGTGATCCTTCGCCGGGCAGATGCGGGGCGCATGGCAAACGCTCGGAATTTATGATAACAATGCGGAACCTCGATCATCCCGTGACCCGCGGTCTGCCGCGTGAGTGGCGCACTTCACTCGATGAGTGCTACTCGTTTCTGCGCGGCCCGGCTGAGAATATGACCATTCTTGCAACAGCTTGCGACAGTGATGAACTGCGGCAGGCGGGACGTCATGAACCGATGCTGATGACGATTGAATACGGCAAGGGACGGGTTTTCCACACCTGCCTCGGCCATGATGAGCGTAGCTGTGAGGGCGTCGGCTTTATCGTTACATTGCTGCGCGGCACCGAGTGGGCCGCCTGCGGCCAGGTCACAATTTCGGTTCCGGTAGATTTTCCTGACAGTGAAAAAACCACCTACCGAAATTGGAATGATCCCTTGCGGAATACAAAATAACCGCATTGCACTCTGCCGCCCCGTTTCACAGTGGGTTGCGGCCGCCCCGTTCAGAAAACGCCGGCTTTTAAGGTGTCTGTGAAAAACCATCGGTTCTTATGCGTCATCATCAGCCAGCAGCTCACGCCGCCAGCCGCAGGCCAATCTGGGAGTGCCGCCCTGGTTGAAGTCGCTGAAAAGAACATAGGCCTCCGCGTCAGCGCGGCTGGCGACCAGTGCCGGGTCAATCCCGCGGTTTTCGGCTTTTTTGCGTATGCGTTGCAACAGAGTGCTCGTGCGGGCTTTCAACTCATTGAAGCGTGCCGCCGGATTTCCCGCCGC
>JAGYOL010000113.1 GCA_018399555.1 Kiritimatiellia bacterium
ACAGGAACAGTCAGGCAATCAAATCCAGAATTATATCAGTGGACTGAAATCCAATGCCGTAATCAACACCGTCATTGAAGGGCTGCCTCTCTAAAAAATATCCAGAAAAAACATTTCTGTTAAAAAAGCGGAGCCCGCAAGGCTCCGCTTTTTCACTGTTATGCAAACTTGTTTTTTTTACGCAACAACTGCTAAAATAGAATCCGACAAGGAGCTGACTGGATGCATGAATCAGCCGACATAACAACAACAGTAAAAGATGCTATGCAGATTGTGCTGGGAGGCGTCAGAGGCTCAGCCTGTATGCCGCATACCGCTTTCCAGCACTACGGAGGTGCCACAACATCGGTGCTGGCCGACGATGGCCGGGGCACCCGCGTGGTCTTCGATGCCGGCAGCGGACTGCAGACCCTCGCACCACAAATCTCCGACACCAATGCAGAACACACTCTGCTGATGCTCTTCACCCACTATCACTTGGACCATCTGATCGGACTGCCCTCTTTCGCCCCGCTCTATAACCCCGCATGGCATGTGATTTTCGCGGCACCGATCCGTGCGGGAAACACCCCCGAAAATGCCCTGCGACAGCTTATCACCGCCCCATACTGGCCCTCCCAAATACCGCAGCATCACCGATTCATCACCCTACCCGATCACTGCGGATCATCTACCTATGAACATGGCAGTTTTACCCTGCGCTGGTGTGCTGTCCATCACCACAGCGGCTGCCACGCCTACCGGCTTGATCATCGTGCAACCGGTGCATCCATGGTCTTTGCCACCGACTTTGAATGGTCGGCCTCAAATGCTTCGGAACGCGACGGCTTGCTACGACTCTGCCGCGAACCAGGCACCGTGGATGTCCTGATCGCGGAGGGGAACGACCCCTCAACTCACCGCGCCGGACACGGACACTCGACCTGGCCGGAAGCCGTGGAGATCGCAGAAGCAGTCGGTGCGCACCAACTTATAATAACTCATCACGGCCCAGCTGACACCGACAACATACTGACACAGCGCGAACAGAATTTGAAAAAACGTCTGCCCTCCGCAAAACTGGGTTATCAGGGCATGCGTATTGACTGGCGACATCAGAACGAGTTACAGACAAAATGATAAAGGAACAACCGTGCCTCAACTACATTTTCCATACATCCAGGTTCCCGGCGATGCGACACTCTACGGTCCCGACGTCTTTTTCAACGCATTGAAAAAGTCAGACTTCGCAACCTTTAATCCATCTGTCCTCGGCCTCGGAGATGTCGCCGGCACCGGACGCTACATACAGACAATGACCGCCTTCTTTGATCTTGAAGGCTTCACCGACTTCTGCAGTCAACTCGACTCCCACCTCGTTATACCCGAATTTCTTTCACGTTATCTAAAATGGCTTTTTCTGCAACTGGCTAACGAATTCAAGGAGGGCTCCGACGGCACAACTGTCCGACTGTGGGGCAGCCTGCCCTTCTATGCGAAATTTTTAGGCGACGGCATCCTCTTTATGTGGAATACCGATTTATGCCGGGGGTTTTCCGGCACCGTTAATATCGCTCAGAGCCTGCTCTCAATCACCGACCTTTACCGTACATCTTTCCTGCCGGAGATTCGCAGAGCGGTCAGCAAACCACCATGCCGACTGCGCTGCGGCATCGCACTCGGTCAGGTAATCTCCATTGGAGGCGACGCAGACTATGTGGGATCATGTATCAACCTGGCCGCACGTCTGCAAAAATTGGCATCTCTTTCTTTCGCCATCTCTCGCAGAGGCTTTGATCTCAGTGCAGCACCAGCCCAACCCGGCTCTCTGAGCTCATTTCTGCTGCTCAAACGCACAACAATACGCAGTATCGGCGATAATGAACTCGTCTATATCCGCAGGGACGAATTCGAAGCAATGACCCCAGCCGAGCAACTTCTCTTCAAAGAACCGTGACGCAAACCCCCTCAATCCCTAATTCTAATTTTAGTGCCTGTCCCTAATTTTAGTGCCTGTCCCTAATTTTCTAATTTTTATGTATAGTAATAACAAATGATTACAAATTTTAGAAATTTTAGTGCCTGTCCCTAATTTTCTTATGTATAGTAATAACAAATGATTACAAAAGAGAGGGTTGTAATCTGTTATATTCCCTCTTGATAATCAACGACTTACAAAACAACACAAAATATTGTGGACAATTGGGATTTGAACTACTATATATAGAGTTTTTGAGAAAAAATTATAATTTATAGCGGGCTAACAAAATGAGTATAGAATCACTGAAAAATTATGTCTTTACCTCGAAATACAGTCGATATCTGCCGGATAAAATGCGGCGGGAGACCTTTGAAGAGGCTGTTGAACGGGTGATCGGGATGCACCGGGAACACTATAAAGCCCGGGGTATCGATGTTGATGGTCTGCTGAACAGATGTGAAGGAGCAATGAAGCAGAGAATGGTGTTGGGCAGTCAGCGGGCCATGCAGTTCGGCGGCGAGCCGATCCTGCGTAAAAACGCGCGAATTTACAACTGCACAACCTCATACTGCGACCGTCCCAGATTCTTCCAGGAGGCACTCTGGCTTCTGCTTTGCGGCTGCGGTGTGGGTTTTTCGGTACAGGCTCACCACACCAGCAAACTTCCCGGTATCACGGCACCCACCGGCACCGAGAAGATTTTTGAGATACCCGACACCATCGAGGGGTGGGCGGATGCTTTAGGTGCGCTGCTTTCCAGTTATTTCACCGAACGCCAGCCGTTCCCCGGATTTGCCGGACAGCGCGTGATTTTCGATTACTCGCAGATACGTCCCAAGGGGCGTCCGATCTCATCCGGGATGGGTCGTGCGCCCGGCCCTGAACCGCTGAAAAGAAGCCTGAATCTGATCCGCGACCTGCTTGAACGCTGTGTTGCCGAAGGGCAGGACAGGTTGCGTTCGATTGATGCTTACGACATTTTGATGCACGCTTCTGACGCAGTACTCTCAGGCGGTGTGAGGCGCAGTGCCACGATCTGTCTTTTTTCGCCGGACGATGATCTGATGGTAAATGCCAAGACCGGCAACTGGTTTATGGAAAACCCGCAGCGAGCCCGTTCCAACAACTCGGCGATTCTGCTGCGGGAGGGCACCACGCGGGAACAATTCGCCAAGCTGATGAAATCGGTACGGGAATTCGGCGAGCCGGGATTTGTCTGGACCGATAATCTGGAGATGACATTCAATCCCTGCGCTGAGATCGGTTTATATCCGCAGATCGACGGTGAGTCGGGGTTCGCATTCTGTAATCTGTGCGAGATCAACATGGGCATTGTCGACACCCCCGAAAAATTTCAAGAGGCCTGTGAAGTCGCCGCGATTCTAGGCACCCTGCAGGCCGACTACACCGAATTTCCCTACCTGGGAGAGATCAGCACTAAAATCGCCAGACGCGGCGCACTGCTGGGCATATCGATGACCGGCATGATGGAACACCCCCGGATAGCTTTTGATCCTGATCTGCAGCGTGAAATGGCCCGCCACATTCTCGATATAAACGCAGAGGTGGCCGAGCATATCGGCATCAATCCGGCTGCACGGACAACCTGCGTCAAACCGGCCGGAACCACCAGTTCGATTCTCGGCACATCATCGGGGATTCATCCTCATCACGCCAGACGTTATCTGCGACGGGCACAGGCCAATGAAGATGAACTGCTGGTTGACTTTTTCAAGGGCGAAAATCCGCTTGCGGTCGAAAAATCGGTATGGAATCCCAACGGAACCGATGTTGTTCTGACATTCTGCATTGAAGCCAACCCCGACGCATTGACGAAGAGTGATCTGACCGCTATCGAATTGCTCGACAAGGTCAAACTGACCAAAGAGAACTGGATTGACAACGGGAAAAGAGCGGAACGCTGCGCACAGCCATGGTTGAGTCATAATGTCTCCAACACAATATCTGTCAAGGATGACGAGTGGCAGGCTGTGGAGGAGTATATCTACAACAACCGCCAGGCTTTCGCCGGCATATCGCTGCTGGCCGATGGCGGCGATCTGGACTATCCGCAGGCACCTTTCTGTGCAGTGCTCTCGGCACAGGAGATCGTTGAAACCTACGGTGTGGGTGCTCTACTGGCATCAGGACTGATTGTAGACGGTCAGCACGCCTTTGATGACAACCTCTGGGCTGCCTGTGACTGCGTTCTGGGCAGAGGCGAGAATCTCAACAGTGAGACATCCAGAACACACCCCAAAAGAGTTTATGAGGCAATCGAGGAGGTACGCAGAGCCAAACTCGACTGGGTAAGACGTGCGGTTAAATTTGCCAACAACTATTTCGACGGCGATGAGCTGAAAATGACACGCTGTCTCAAACGAGTCAGCACCTGTAAACTCTGGGAGGACCTGACGCGCACTTATGCTCCGGTGGATTACACCAAGCTCAAGGAGATGCAGGACAACACAGTGGTTACCCAGACCATCGCATGTGCTGGCGGACAATGTGAAATCATTTAATTTTCCCTCTTGTGCTTTGAGCAGGCTGGCGATTGCAGGTGAAATCGGCAATTCGCAATTTAAAACAGGCTCTAAAGCTGTTACAATGTAAGATCATGATCAGAATCAGCATACTTATAATCTGTCTCATTTTGCAGTCGTGTAGGGCACACTCGAAGCCGGCGCACAGCAATCCATGGTTTGCCTGGCGGACACTGCGGCAGGCTGAAGATGAGCTCGGAGTTGATTTTTATGAACTTTCCTGCGAGAAGTGCGTGTTTTCAAATGAAACCGCTGTGCTGGTGTTCTACAACAACCGCCGTCTGGCTGAGATCGACGGTGTCACTATCTGGCTCAATGTCGCACCTGAGGTTGTGCCGGACGAAACGAAATGGAGGATCGCGGCCATTGACCTCGATCTGATTTCACTGGCATTACGCGCAACTCCTTGCGAGCTTAATAAAACTATCAAAGTGATGCTGGATGCGGGTCATGGCGGCAGCGACTCCGGCGCGGTCAGTCGCTGCGGGGCAGTTAAAGAGAAGGAGATCAACCTTGATCTGGTCTTAAAAACCGGCAAGTTGCTTGAAAAAGCCGGGTTCGAGGTCTGTTATACCCGCAGGTGTGATCGGGAGATTTCTCTGAGCGGACGGTCACGAGCGGCCACCAGGCAGAAAGCTGACCTTTTTGTGAGTGTGCATGTCAACAAAGCGGCCAACACCAACGCCTGCGGCGTTGAAACCTTTGTTCTGACGCCCAGCGGTTATCCCGGCACAGCAGCCAACAGTCCGCCCCGCGGCTGGCAGATCGGCAACAAAAATGATTACAACAGCAACCTGCTGGGTTACTGCCTTCAACGCAGTCTCAGCGGCAACGGCGAGCAGCCGGAGCGCGGTCTCAAACGGCAGTCCTTCTTTGTATTGCGGGAAACATATTGTCCAGCATCACTGGTGGAACTCGGATTTCTCTCCAATGCGGATGACCTTAAAAAACTGCTCTGTCCCGAGTGGCGTCAGAACTGTGCGCAGCTGCTGGCTGACGGAATTTCAGATTATTGCCGCCGGGTCGAAAGGCTTGACAAGGCTGTCGCTGAGATGCGTCGCGAGCGAAGCCAGGCAAATCAGCGTTGGCGCGAGCATCTTGCTGCCCGCGCCAAAAACAGAGCGCAGACCCCGGAACGGACGGCAGCGGTCGACATTAAGCGGAAAGGTCAAGCTGCCGCCATCGAGAGAGCCGATCACACCGCCGCCACCCCCGCTTTGAGCGCACTGCGACAGGAATCGGTGACCACCAACAATCTGAACAACGCAGAAATTCGACCTGACACAGAGAGTGCACAAAACGCGGGTGAACTGGAAATCTTGATGGATTTTTATGATAAGGGAAGTTTCGAGACGCTTTAACATGGACACTCCGCAAACAAGAGATTCAGCAACAAGCCAAAAAGACGCAACGAGCGTCAATCTTAAAAAGACCGTCATAACGGCAATACTGCTGTTTATCGTACCTCTCTGTACGGCGCTTTTGATGGCCGTGGTGATCAAGGGTATTTCACCGGTGCACGGCAATATGCGTCGCGGGGTCGCGGCGGAGCGCACACGCACGACCAATGCTCCGGCTCTGCCGCCTGAAGAAGCGACGATCAAAACACTGCTAAGCTATCGTGCGAAGCTTCGTCAGCGGGGTGACCCGACCGAATTTGTCAACATGCTGATCTGGCGCAGGGCGGTGGAACAGCCGGTCATACTTTTCACCATACCCCCGCCCTTTGACAACCTTAGGGAGTGGTGCATCACGCAGAACGGGAGTCATGCGCTGGCAATTAAAGCGGACGAAGACGATCCACTATTCAAAAATGTGGCTCTCTACTCCATAACCAGCGGCGCATGGATGTGGAAAAAGCGTCTGCCGTGGCCGGACGAGTTTGAAGCACCCTGGATATTCAGTGGAAATCTGGTTCTCAGAAGCTCGAAAAACGGATACCGCTTTGCGATGGAGCTGGATGAGTATGGTTCCATAGTCGCACTTGACAGGTTGGCAGATAGTGATGGATTCACACCTCCGGCAGACACAAAGCATGCTGCCAGCATCCCCGGAGAGTTTGTGGCACAGCATCACAACGTTATCTTCATCCGCAACGAGGCGGATGAACTTGTGGCCTGTAGCCGGGGTAATCTGCCGGGGCTGCATTCCGTCAAAGGATTGCACCTCAATCCAGAAGGTTCGATTCCGATACCGGCGGCAAACCGTGCAATTAGCGGCAATGCGCTGCTGACGGTATACGCTGAAAACGGCAGAATCACAATCGCCGACAGTTTTACCGGCAGAGTTCTTGAAGAGGTGGAGGCCTGGAGAGCGACGGACTACACTGTTGTCCGCGGTCTAACTGCCAATTTTAACGCTTCAGAAATTGTTGTGCATCTGCGTTCCACCTTCAATCTGCAGGGTCTTGTCGAGCGCGACTGGCAGGTCAGATACAAACCCGATCAGGAGCAGCTGGAAATAGAAACCGGCAAGCTGTCCGTATGGAATCCGCAGCCTCCCGTGCTGCGGACGGAGATAGCTGATTACGGTTTGGTGATAGAAGCTGAAGGCACCACTCTCGAACTGGCCTACACCAACAAGGTTGACGATCAATCGGTGATCGTTGATCTGGCTGAGTCCACAGGAGAGGGCCCGAATATAAAGCACATAGAACTGCTCGCTAATCGGCGGCACCTGTTGATTGAGCACACCGACAACACCTGCCAGCTGCTTGATCTGCATGCCCTGCGCCATTACGGCGACCTGACAGCAAGGATCAGACATTGCGACCGGATCATGGCTGAGAGCAGCTATGCCGAACTGAAGAGGGCCAACCTAGTGAACAAAGATCTGCGGGAGCTGCCGGAGAATTTAAGGGATCCGCTAAGAGAGGATAACTTCAACTATGAGATGCTTGATTATTACATCGACTACATTGACCCACGCAAACTTGAACCGCCTGCACTTCCCGCGATCTTAAGTCTGCAGGCTGAATTTCTGGCCGCACACCGGGTCTGGAATTATGCCGCCCGCAAACTCGAACAACTATCGATCCTTCAGGAGCATGATCATCGGGCACCCAAAGCCAACCAGCTTCTTTATACACGTTACTGCATATTGAGCGGCGAAGAGAAAAAAGCCGAAGAGGGTGCCGAGCGGGGATTGAATCATCTCTTTTATGACTATACACCGTTTAACAGCATGATCCGCTGGCATTTTCTGAAAATACTTTTTCCTCAACAGAGCTGAAACTGCTTTCAGCTGCAACCGTTCAAGCCCAGACAGAGCGGATAAAAACCAATGCTTGCCGGATTTCATCGGGTTGCAGATCGCTGCGCGGTTCAAACACCTTGACTATACGGTCATCCGCGTAAACTCTGAGCTGTCTGAAATCAACCAGGCCGGTTCCCGGCGGCAGGTGGTCGTCTAAAAGCGGTTGAGCATCGTGAATGTGAACACCGGCTGTACATGGCAACAGTGCCGCGGCGACATCCTGCTGTTTCTCCCATCCGAAAAATTCACGCACTTGCGCATGGCCGATATCGTGCCAATAGGCCAGGGCCGGTGTATCAAACCGCTCTTTGAGCAACAGCATCTCAGCCGTATTGGGAAAAGCCTCGATTGAGGGCAGATTCTCAAGAGCGAGCGTGACGCCCAACTCTTCAAACTGCGGCAGCATTGTTTCAAGCGACAGACAGAACGAGTCAAAATATTTGCGTACCCGCGCCTGACGCAACTTGAGCGCACGTTCTAGCAGTGAGAGATAACGGTCTCCGTCGTTGCCGCCCTCGGCACCTAGCACCTCAGCGAGCGTTCCGGTGTCGATTCTACGGAACACTCTTTTCAGAAAAATCCTGCCGGCGTGCAGAACCATAACCCGGGCCCCCTCTTCGGCGGCAAACTCGAGACAGCGCTCAATATTGATGCGTGCCATGACCCGTTCATCCTCATCGAGGGAAGCCAGCAGATAAAGCTCCGGGTATCCATGCGGTGCACCGATCGGCACCGGACAGTAGCAGTGAACACTATCCACCTGAATGGCACCGTTCACCACTCGCTGCTTGATCTCCCGTGCTTGGTTTTCGGTCAGGTTATAACCGAGCTCCAACGCATCGAATCCCAGATCGAGTGCTTCGTCAACAATGGCTGAGCCGTCTGTATGCCTTTTACTGTTCCAATTTGTGGATAGAGCTATTTTCATCGGATAGGGACAATGTACACTCTGAAGGTGAATTATTCAAGTAAACTAAACCAGCGTAGCCGCCTGTCTGCCGACA
>JAGYOL010000114.1 GCA_018399555.1 Kiritimatiellia bacterium
CGTAAATTCTTGTTTTTTACGACAGAAAATAAAATTATAGCGACTAATCAATGGACATGCAGATATTCTGTGATATTCTTTAAAAAATGTTAAGGCATACTGCCTCTATCACCATCCCACTTATGGAGAACTTATGAACAGAGCGTTAATTACAGGAATCACAGGTCAGGACGGCTCGTATCTGGCGGAGCTGCTACTGAACAAAGGTTACGAAGTTCACGGAATCATCCGCAGATCCTCGAGTTTCAACACCGAAAGGATCGATCATCTCTATCAGGATCCGCATATCATGGGCACCCGACTCTATCTGCACTACGGTGATCTGGCAGATGCCAGCCGGCTTGCCAAGATGGTCTATGAGATCAAACCCGACGAAGTTTATCATCTGGGAGCGCAAAGTCATGTGCGCGTCTCTTTTGATATTCCGGAATACACAGCCGACATCACGGCACTCGGCACCATCCGCCTGCTTGAAGCAATCCGCGAAACCGGACTCGATCAGAAGGTGCGCTTCTACCAGGCTTCATCATCCGAACTTTACGGCAAAGTCCATGAAACTCCGCAACGCGAAACCACCCCCTTTCATCCACGTTCACCCTACGCGGTGGCGAAGCTTTACGGTTACTGGGCAGTAGTCAACTATCGTGAAGCTTATAACATGCATGCCAGCAACGGAATTCTATTCAATCATGAATCGCCACGCCGGGGCGAAACCTTTGTAACACGCAAAATTACAATGGCGGCGGCACGCATAAAAAATGGTCTGCAGAAGGAGCTCTACCTCGGCAATCTCGATGCTCAGCGCGACTGGGGTTTCGCCGGAGATTATGTCGAGGCCATGTGGAGAATTGTACAGCATGAAGTGCCCGATGATTTTGTTGTCGCCACCGGTGAAACCCACAGTGTGCGTGAATTTTGCGAGGAGTGTTTCGCACTGCTCGATCTCGACTGGCGCGAATATGTCAAGCATGACCCCCGCTACAACCGTCCGAGCGAGGTCGATCTGCTGCTGGGCGATGCCACAAAAGCACGCGAAATTCTGCAATGGAAACCCAGAGTAACCTTCAAAGAGCTGGTGCGTATGATGGTTGAACATGATATGCAGCGGGCACGACGCGAAGTGGCGATACGCCAAGCCGGAGATTGATGATCATGAAAAGCACTTCAAAAATCTATGTGGCGGGACACAATGGCATGGTCGGATCAGCCGTTCTCCGGGCACTCAAGGCACGCGGCTTCTCCGAACCGATTACCGCTAGCCACCGTGAGCTGGATCTTACCTCGCAGAAGGCGACCCGGCTCTTTCTGGAAAAGCACACCCCCGACACCATTGTGATTGCTGCCGCCCGTGTCGGTGGCATTCATGCCAACCGCAGCGCACGCGGCGATTTTCTCTATCAGAACATGATGATCGCCGCCAATATAATCCAAGCCGCCCGTGAGCTGCGGCTGCCCCGTCTGCTCTTTCTCGGCAGCACCTGCATCTACCCGCGTTTGGCCCCCCAACCGATTCCCGAAAGCGCACTGCTGACCTCGGAACTGGAACCTACCAATGAGGGTTATGCTCTGGCCAAAATTGCCGGATTGAAGCTGTGTCAATATTACCGCGCGGAAGATGGACTCTGTTATCATTCGGCCATGCCCACCAATCTTTACGGACCGGGCGATAACTACCACCCCGTGAACTCGCATGTGCTGCCGGCTATGATACGCAAGTTCGAACAGGCACGGGTGAACAACAGCCCGGAAGTGACACTCTGGGGCACCGGCACACCATTACGCGAGTTTCTGCATGTTGACGACCTGGCCCAGGCCATCCTTTTTCTGCTTGAAACTGAGGATCCTCCCGACCTTGTGAATGTCGGCTCCGGCGAGGAGCATTCAATCCGCGAAATTGCCGAAATGGTCAAAACCGCCACCGGCTGCAAAGCACGCATCACCTTTGATAGTTCCATGCCGGACGGCACGCCGCGCAAGCTCTGCGATACAACGCTGATCCGATCACTGGGATGGCAACCTTCCATAGCTCTGCCGGATGGTATCGCCGCGACGGTCATCGACTACCGCGCAACACTCAGCTAAACCGTTTCAAAATAAACCGCTGGTTCAACTGCCTGTTTTCTGTGACAGAAGTTGACTGACAGCGGCTGAATCTACAGGTGAACCATGACAAAAACTGAAAGAGTCGTTGTGGTGGGCGCAAGCCCCAAACCCGAACGCTATTCCAACCAGGCGGTGCGTCTGCTGGCCGAAAAAGGGCACGAGGTTCTGCCGATTAACCCCGGTGCCTCCCGGATCGAGGGATTGCCGGCTTACCGCGACCTCTCGGCGATCAAGGAACAGGTGGACACCGTGACGCTCTACCTGGGCGCAGCCCGTTCCGGTGCTTTGAAGGACGACCTTATACGCATCCACCCCGGGCGAGTAATCTTCAACCCGGGCGCGGAAAATCCGGAGCTGCGGGATGCTCTGGATGCTGCCGGCATTCGCACTGAAGAGGTCTGCACCCTGGTACTGCTGCACACCGGTCAGTTTTAATCCTATTTACGGCATTTGAAATTCAAAAACTGAGTTAATCGATTTTCGCATGCGTGTTTCATTCAAAACCTTCGGCTGTCGCCTGAATCAGGCAGAGAGTGCTTTATACCAGGGGCTCTTTCAGAGCAATGGCATTGATGTTGTTCCCTTCGGTGAAGAGTGCGAGATATGCGTGATTCACTCCTGCTCTGTAACCGGACGCGCCGAATCCGAGTGCCTGCGCATCGCACGCCGACTGAAACACAGTGCCCCACAGATGCTGGTTGTGCTCTCGGGGTGCGCTGTAGAATCAGCTGCGGAATCCAGATTACAGAAACTCGGCGTCGATCTGATTGTCGACCGTGCACACAAAAATGATCTGGTGCAAATTGCCCTGAGCCGCCTTGCCAAGCCCTACATTGAGCCTGATGGAAAGTGTGTCCCTTCGTTCTCAACTCACCGGGCACTATTGAAAATACAGGATGGTTGCGATTTCTACTGCACTTACTGCATTATCCCGTATAATCGCGGCGCACCGGTGAGTCGTAATTTTCAGGGGTGTCTCGACGAGGCACGCGCTTTTATCGACGCAGGATTCAGAGAGATTGTCGTAACCGGCTGTAATATCGGCTGCTATCGTGATCAGGGACGAACCCTGCCGGATCTGCTCGAAGCACTGGCAGCCCTGCCGGGCCTTGGAAGGCTGCGTTGCGGATCAATCGAGCCAGGCACAGTGGAACTGCGAATCGCTGAACTGATCGCCGCGCACCCGACTCTCACCCCCTTTCTGCACCTCCCCCTGCAGCACTGTGACGACCGCATTCTCAACCGCATGCACCGGCGTTACACCGTTGCGGAGATGCGCGATATCCTCGAAAAAATTCTCGACCTGGTGCCGCGTATCGCATTGGGCTCGGATATCATAACCGGCTTTCCCAGCGAAGATGATCAGGCATTCAGCAACACCCTGGATTTCATCCAGGAATACCCCTTCAGCAATCTGCACGTCTTCCCCTACAGTGAACGGAGTGGCACAGCGGCCGCTGATTTCCCGGAAAGAATACCGCACAACGTCCGTCGGGAACGCGCCCGTGAACTGATCAGGATCGGTTCGCGCAAACGTCGCGAGTATGCCGCCGGATGGATCGGTAACAGAGTGGAAACAGTAGTGGAAAAATTCGACCGACAGGGAGGAGCCTGCGGATGGAGTGCGGAATACCTCGCCTGCCGCGTCGCAGACGTTCCGCCTGCGCAACGCGAACAGATGACGGGCAGAGAGCTGCAGTTCGTACCGGAAAAACTGGATGGCGATACCCTGCTCGGCAGTTTCAACACACAGCTCCAATAACCGGAAGCTGATCATCCTCTTTGCGCTGTCGCAGCTCCGGTTTTCAACCGGACTGACCGATTGCAGATCGAAACTGCCGGGCAACAACTGTGAAAAAACCTCCGACAACCGAAACCGAATCTAAACCAGAGAAAAAGGAATCCATCTGATTTTTCGTGCTTTTCGACAAGAGTTGAGAGAGGGCTCTCCAATCGACTTCTAAACAATCAGGGGTTTATTATACAAGGGCCTAAGGCTCCCAGCGGTATTCCTGCTGTGGTTTCCATTTCGGGCGCTCCCCGAAAAGAACACTGCCCAAACGAATCCAGGTGGCCCCCTCTTCAACAGCCACGCGATAATCGTTACTCATTCCCATTGAAAGCCGCGGAAGACCGATTTCGAAATCCTCCTGCAGCCGGTCGCGCAACTCGCGCAGTGCGGCAAAAACCGGACGGGTCTGCTCTGCCTCGGGAACAAACGGCGCCATGGTCATCAGACCGCTAAGCGTGATGCAGTGCATCTCCAGAGCCCGCTCCACAACGCGATCGACCTCATCGGGCTTCAGCCCGTATTTGGAAGATTCGCCGGAGACATTAACCTCCAGCAGGATTTCAGGACGTTGCCCCTCTTCAGCACAAGCTGCTTCCATCTTTTCAAGCAGCTTGAGTGAGTCCACGGCATGAAAAGCTGAAAAGAGCGGCAGAGCCGCCTTGATTTTGTTACTCTGCAGATGGCCGATCATGTGAAATTCAACCCCGCTGCCGCACTCGGGAATCTTCCAGGCCGCCTCCTGTAACCGGTTTTCGCCGAAGATTTGCAAACCCGCCTCATATGCTTCGCGGACAACCTCCGGGCCGTGTGTTTTTGTAACACCCACAATCTCGATGTCGTCAGTGCTGCGTCCCGCTTTAAGACAGGCCTCAGCCACAACCGAATTGACCTCGGCCAGCACATCATTCAAATCACGAATCTTATTTTCCATGATGCTTACCTCTGTTTCGCATACCCCCGCAAAGCCGGAAGCTGCGGAATCATCAAATTGAATTACGCACACTCACACCGGAAAACGTCCGTTTATAGCTCTTTTCAGCGTAACCGGATCTGAATATCCGATACCGCTGTCGGTCGGCAATCCGAATGCCAGCCGACTCACCTTGACCTTGGCGGAGACCAGCATCTCATTGATATACGCTGCCGTGGCGTCACCCTCCAGATCGGTGCTCAGGGCTAGAACAACCTCTTCGATACCATCTTCGGGGATACGTTGAAACAGCTCTCGGAAACGCAGATTTTCCGGTGAATTCCGCCGCGAAGGCGACAATTTACCATGCAAAGCGTGGTAACGTCCATTATAAACGCCCGAACGCTCAATCGCGAGAATATCAGCCGGTTCCTCCACCACACAGAGCAGTTTGCTGTCACGGTTCTGATCGACACACATGCGACAGGGCTGCTGTCCGGCCAGTGTCAAACCACCGCAGAGCTCGCAACAGATCACCGTGTCGCGCACCTCCCCCAATGCCTGCAGAAGCGGCGCAGCCAGCTGATCGGGCTTGCTGATCAGTGCCAGTGCAGCCCGTTCCGCCGAACGCCGCCCAAGCCCCGGCAGTCGGGACAACGCTCTGATCAGATTATCAACCGGCTCAAGCATAAGGATCAACCTCCCATGAGTCCGTCAAGACCGCTGCCCTGCATCAATTTGGTCATCTCTTCCTGTGTCTGTTTCTTGACCAGCTTAAGGGCACTGTTAACCACATTAGTCAGCATGGTCTCATAACGCTGCGGTTTACCGGCCAGCACATCCTGCAAGGCTTCTTCGGAAACCTTGATTGAAACAATTGTGAAATCGCCGCGGGCGACAACGGTAATTCCGCCGTTGCTGTATTCACAGGTTATTTTTTCAATCTCATTCTGAATACGTTTGGTCTCTTTGCGCATCTGCATGGCCTGTTTTACCTGATCCATCATTCCCATAAAATCATCTCCTTAAAAATTCCTGAATTTGTCGTATAAAAAACAGCTGGTAATTATATGACACAATCCATCGATAAACAAGTCTGATAACAGCGCAGAGCAGCATCCGGGTTTTCTCAATTGTTTTCTGACTCCGCATTCAGTATGATGTACACCGTTTTTCATCCAATTCAGACGAGAGTGAGCACAATGAGAATTCTTTCAGGCATACAACCCTCCGGGAAACTGCATCTCGGTAATTACTTCGGCATGATGCGCCCCGCACTTGAGTTGCAACAACAGGGCGAAGCTTTTCTTTTCATAGCCAACTATCACGCGCAGACCTCGGTACATGACGCCGCACAGCTGAGAGAGTCGACCCTCGATGTCGCACTCGACTTTTTGGCTTGCGGCCTTGATCCGGAACGCACCGTTTTTTTCCGGCAGAGCGACGTTCCCGAGGTCCATGAACTGGCCTGGCTACTTTCAGTTGTAACCCCGATGGGACTGCTCGAACGCTGTCACTCATTCAAAGATAAAACTGCCCGCGGCATAGCGGCCAACCACGCACTTTTCGCCTATCCGGTTCTAATGGCATCCGACATTCTGATCTACCAGTCCGATGTCGTGCCGGTCGGCAGAGACCAAAAACAGCATATTGAGGTCACACGCGACATAGCCAACAAATTCAACAATGAATTCGGCGAGGTCTTCAAGCTACCGGAGCCTTCAATCCAGGATCATGTGGCGGTGATCCCGGGAGTCGACGGACAGAAGATGTCCAAGAGTTACGGCAATACCATAGAGCTGTTTGCCGATCCTAAAGAGACCAAAAGCACCATAATGAAGAGGATCATTACCGACTCCACTCCGCTGGAAGACCCCAAAGATCCTGAGGAATGTAACATCTTCGCGCTCTACAGGCTCTTTGCCACCCCTGAACAGCGTGCCACAATGGAGGCGAACTACCGTGCCGGCAACTACGGTTACGGCCATGCGAAAAAAGAGCTGCTCGAAATATTCAATGCCACCTTCGAACCGTTTCGTCAAAAACGCGCTGAACTCGCCGGAAATCTGGATTATGTAGAGAGTGTGCTGCGCAAAGGTGCTGAATCGGCACGCACATCAGCCACCGCGACCCTTGACAGAGCACGCCGGGCAACCGGTCTTTAAAAACTGAACACTGCGGTTGAACATCGATGTCGATTGAAAACATACTTGCCGATGACTACAAGGTTAATCTGGAGGTCTTTGAAGGACCGCTGGATTTGCTGCTCTATCTTATCCGTCGCGAAGAGGTTGACATCTATGACATCCCGATTGTGCACATAACCCGACAGTACATGAACTATCTGGATATGATGCGTCTGCTGGATTTGAACATCGCCGGTGAATTTCTGGTAATGGCTTCAACCCTGATGATGATCAAAAGCCGGATGCTGCTCCCGGTTGAGGATCGCTCCGGTGAAGATGCGTTGGATGAAGAATGGGTGGATCCGCGTCTGGATCTGGTGCGGCAGCTGATCGAATACAAAAAGTTCAAAGATGCCGCACAAAACCTGCAACTGCGCGAAATCGTGCAAAGTGAAGTTTTCAAGTTCGGCGGCACAGGCCCGCTTTTCGAGAAAGAACCGGCCGATGCCTCACAGGCATTGGGAGACATCGGCCTTTTCGACCTGCTGACCGCCTTACGGGATGTATTGGAACGTGCCCCGGATACATCGTTCGGACACATTGAACCGATCGTCTGGTCAGTACCGGACAAAATGGAGTATATTCAGGAACTGACCGAAAACGGCGGACACGTGCGTTTCTCGCAGCTGTTCAATCCGGAGTCAAACCGTAACGAGGTCATCGTTACATTCCTGGCTCTGCTCGAACTGCTGCGTTTACGCCAGATTGCGCTGCATCAGAACGCGGCGTTTCATGAAATCCTGATTTTCAAAGCGGATGCCGGCAGTGAACAGCCGATTGCCGCAGTTGATGTATAACAGACAGAATAACAGAGAAAAGATCAAGTCATGGCAAAAAACGAGGAACCTGCAATTCCAATGGCTTCCAGCCTGCAACAGGTTGTCGGTGCGCTGATTTTCGGGTCAGACCGCGCCATAACCGTTGACGAAATCAGAAAAAATCTTGTAGGCACGGCGGAGCTTGAAAAAAATAACGATGAAACCGTAAAGTTGTTTGCCGAAGCCTCCCCGCGTGAAATCAGAGATGTGATAGCCGGTATCGGCAAGGAGCTTGCGCGACTCGGTCTGGGCGTTTTGCTGGAAGAGGTCGGTGGGGCTTTCCGTTTCCAAACCGATCCCTGTTGTGGACGCTGGCTACGCGTACTGCTCAAAGCCGACCGGTCCAACCGCCTCTCGCAGCCGGCACTGGAGACACTGGCGATCATCGCCTACCGGCAGCCGATTGCCAAGTCGGAGATCATGTCTATCCGCGGTGTTACGGTTGACCACCTGATCAAGAGTCTGATGGAGCTGCATCTGATCAGAATTGTCGGGCGCAGTGAGCTGCCGGGACGTCCCTTTCTATACGGCACCACTCCGACCTTTCTAGAACACTTCGGCTTGAGCAATCTGCAGGAGCTGAATGAGATAGACCCGACCCTGCAACGTTCACGCAAATCCGAACGGGCAGCTGTTCATACCCGAACCAAAAAGAAAGAAGAAGAGACAGTTTCCGACAACACACCTAATCTTTTCACGCCGCCTCAGACCGTCCCGCAGCCCCCGACGTCAACAACCGACATTGAAAGCGACAATTAGTTTAAGAGCGTTAGACCCTACTTGTAGGGCAAAGACAAACATGTTGGTCTTAAGCCGACATTTTGTTTTGCATAGGGCAGAGGGCATGGAGCATAGGGAAGAGAGGACTGGTCACGTCCTGATATAAGTTGTCACAATTGCCATTTTAAGAAATTCAAGCAGAATTAA
>JAGYOL010000115.1 GCA_018399555.1 Kiritimatiellia bacterium
GGCGGGTTCAGCCATTTAGGTCGCCGCGTGATATTGCACTTCAACCGCGAGCTTGTTAACATAGATGCCATTATCGTATGTAATAAAACAGAGGTTTTCAGCGCGAATGAGTGAAAAATTGTCGTTGCCCCAAAATTTACCTATATCGGATCATGCCGGCGAGATCATGCGGGCCATACGCTCCAATCCGGTAGTGATTGTCAGTGGTGACACAGGTTCCGGAAAAACAACCCAGTTGCCTAAGATAGCCATGAATGCGGGGTGCGGGTCTGCCGGTTTGATAGGTTGCACACAACCAAGACGTTTGGCCACGCAGGCTATGGCAAACCGTGTTGCGGCGGAATTGAACGGTGAAGCGGGCGGTTTTGTGGGTTATCAGCACCGTTTTGAAAACAAGGTGTCGCGGCAGACTAAAATAAAATTCATGACCGACGGCATTCTGCTGGCAGAGACCCGGCGCGACCGATTCCTGAAAAGTTATGACACTTTGATTATCGATGAGGCCCATGAACGCTCATTGAATATTGATTTTCTGTTGGGGATTCTAAAGCGGATTTTACGCAAACGGCGAGACTTGAAGGTTATTATCAGTTCGGCAACTTTGGATGTGCAACGATTCTCGGATTTTTTTGACCAGGCACCGGTCGTTCAGGTTCCCGGTCGTCTGCATCCGATCGAGCTGCGCTGGCGTCCACCTTTGGATAGTGAAGATGCTGATTTATCCCGCTGTATCGCTGACGGTTGTGATGAGTTGATGTGTGAAGGCGATGGAGATATTCTTGTATTTCTGCCTGGCGAACATGATATACGCGATGCGACCGAAACACTGCGCGGACGTTTTTCAGGCTCGGTGGAGATAATTCCGCTGCTTGCATCTCTACCGTCCGCCGAACAGGCCAGAGCCTTCAGACTTTCCGCCGGCAGGCGTATTGTGCTGTCAACCAATGTTGCGGAGACCTCGGTGACTGTGCCCGGGATTCGTTACGTCATTGATTCCGGTCTGGTACGTCTCAACCGTTACAGTCACCGAACACAGGTTCAGCGTCTGCTGGTGGAGCGGATATCTCAGGCCAGTGCCGATCAAAGGATGGGACGTTGCGGACGCACTGCTCCAGGCATATGTATCCGTCTGTATGACGAAGAGGATTTCAGAAAGCGTGATTATTTCACTGTGCCTGAAATTCTGCGTACCTCGCTGGCAAGTGTTATTCTGACCATGATGGATTTAAAACTGGGTGTTATTGACGAATTTCCATTCATAGAGCCGCCTTCAGACACGATTGTCAATGAGGGTTATCGCAAACTGCATCTTCTCGGGGCGATCAGGAAGGTTGCCGGGCGGGAAGAAGGTCACAGAGTATGGCGTTTGACCCATCTGGGAAGGCGCATGGCACGCTTCCCGGTTGGGCCGGTTCTGAGTGCGATTCTTCTGTCCGGAGAGAGGGAGAGGGCTTTGCGTGAAATTTTGATTATTGTCGCAGCACTTGAATGCGAAAATCCAAAGCGCAGACCGGTTGACAAAAGAGACGAGGCGGATCGTTGTCATGCGCGTTTTTTATCGCCGGTATCCGATTTCTCGGCCTTGTTGAATTTGTGGCGTTGGTACATTGACGCTGTTTCCGGTTTGTCGCAGAGCCGCACTCGCAGATTATGCAGCGAAAACTTTCTTTCCTATCCCAAGATGCGTGAGTGGATCGATTTACATGCTCAGTTGCGCCGGATTTGTCTCGGCATGAAGCTTGATGTTGAATCGCATGCGGGGGGCGAAAGCGGTGTGCACCGTGCTTTGTTGAGTGGCCTGCTTTCAAATATCGGGAAACTCGATCTGGAAACAGGGGAGTATCAGGGAACCCGCGGAACGCGGTTCGCGATCCATCCCGGCAGCGGTCTGGCTGCTAAAAGAGACAGCAAACATAAAAAGGGGGGAGTCGTAAGAACTGCGGATCGGGTACGGCTCTCACACGACTGGATTGTGGCTGATGATCTGGTGGAAACATCGCGGTTATTCGCACGACAGGTGGCCTGTGTGGCACCGGAATGGATTGAGCATGCCGCGCAAGGTCACTGCAGATTCCAGTACTGGGCCGCCCACTGGGATGGCAGGCGCGGTTTTGTCTCTTGCAAGGAGCGGGTAACATTCCAGGGGGTGGTAATTGCTGATGGACGCAATCGCGATTTCGGAAGGATTGATCCGGAGGCGGCGCGTGAAATTTTTATTCGTGAGGGTTTGGTGGGTGGTGATTTTCCTCAACCGCTGCCAGCGTTTCTTAAGCACAATCTGAGTTGCTGCAGGGCTCTGCGGGATGCCGATGCCAAGACCCGTCGTACAGGAGTTTTTTTTGATCCGGAACCGTACTGCAATTTTTACGCACGGAAATTGCCGTCCCATATCTGCAATGCGGCGGCGTTACGTAAATGGTTGAACTCCCTCGATAAAGAAGGGTGTGACGCTCTGATGATGAGTGGCGGGGATTTGCCTGCTGATCCGCAACTGACGGCGGACTTCCCTGATTTCATCACAATTCAGGGTTGTCGATTCAAGCTTTCATACTATTTTGAACACGGGGCCGAGGATGATGGTTTGACCTGTGCGGTTCCGGTAGAGCAACTGAAGATTGCGGCGCAGTGGCCGGCCGACTGGCTGGTGCCGGGTATGCTGGATGACAAACTGCGCTGGATGATCAGCGTGCTGCCGTCCAGACAGCGAAGAGTGCTGCAGCCACTTGATGAGATTGTAGCGGAGTGTCGTTCTCTTCTGCGACCGGGGCAGGGCAGTTTATATGATGCTGTGGCGGCTGCGCTTTATCAGATACGCGCTGTACGTGTGTTGCCTGATACATGGCGGCGCACTGACTGGCCACCTCATCTGATTGCACGCTTTCTGGTTTATTCTGAAGATGGTGAAGTTCTCGGTTTCGGGCGTGACATAAATGCGCTGTTGCGGAAATTCGGCGATGCAGAGATCGAAGTGGGGGGTGCAAAGGCTGATGAGCTCTGGAATCTGAGCGGATTGAAGGAGTGGGATTGCGATGATTTACCGGAAGAGGTTGATATCGGTTGCAGTGGTTGGCCGCTGATACAATATCCCGCACTGGTTGACAGGGGCAGTTGCGTCGATTTGCGGCTCTTTGCCGAACGCAAGACCGCTTTGAGTGTACATCGGGCCGGGACAGGGCGCCTGATTGCTCTGATGCTTGGTAAAGTATTCAAACGTTATCTTCAGCCGCCTTCGCTGCCACGCGATGCGGCACATCAACTTGTTTATCTGAATCAAAGTGTGCGTGAGATCGGTGAGGAGATTGGTTTTGCCGCTCTGCACCATTGTTTTACCGATGGTCAGCCAGCAATTCGCAGCCGGGCTGAACTGGAACGAAGGATCGAGAGTTGTTATCCGGCATTACATGATCTTCACCTCCAGCGCACCCGATTGGTCGTTGCGGCACTGCGCGAAGCCGCGCAGCTTCAGAGTCTGCTCGAATCAACGGCTTTGCCGCCAACAACCCTGGACGATATGACTGAACAACTGGCCTGGCTTGTCTTTCCCGGATTTGCCGGATCGGTTCCATATGAAGCACTGCAACATTATCCACGTTATTTTGAAGCCTGCCGCATAAGATTGGCGAGGGTCCGCATTAATCCGGATGCTGATTTCAGACGAACAGCTGAAATTGTGCATCATTGGCAGCGGTATCAGCGTGTTATCAACAAAGAAAAACCGGTATATATGGATAGTCAGATACTTGATGAGTATCGCTGGCTGCTCGAAGAGTATCGCGTTTCACTCTTCGCACAGGAACTTAAAACTGCGCGTCCGGTTTCGGCTAAGCGGCTTGATAAACTGTGGCACAACATCACTGGTTGATATTAAAATTTGCGGTAATGTCGAAGCAGCGCAGTTCAGCTGGACTGTACGGCGGTGGTTATGCTAAAATGCCGCCTAAATTTGGAGTTACAGATGCGTATAAGAGTTTTTTGTGTCACTGCCGCCATGATTATGGGTCTGGTGTTTACGCCGGACGTGCTTTCAGCCGGAGAAAAGAAAGAGGAGATAAAAGTCTCTGTGCTGCTTGAAGAGGTGAATAAAATCATGGCGGAGGCCCAGGATGTTTATGTTGATGGTGATGGAGACAAGGCGGTTGAGCTGTATCGCAAATCATTGGGGGAAATAAAAAAAATTGAGGTCCGATATCCCGATCGAGTGACATCATCCGAGTTTGCACCGTTACGTTTCCGTCGGGCACTTTGCGAAACCGAGATTGACCGCATCCTGTTGGAACAGGTCAGCATTGCTTCGCGCAGTGTAGCAGTCACGGATACCAGAGAGCTTGAAAAAAAGCGGCTGAAGCGTAAAAATGAGGCTGCGACCAATCGGTTTGCCAAGGTAAGCACAAAACTTAACGCTAAAACCGGTTCCGGTATAATTGAATCCAAAACGGTTGAGGCAGCCGAAGAGAGCAGAGAAGTGGAAGAGGGTGCGCGAAGTGCGGACAACGCCAAGCTGGACATTGCCGTAGAGCTGGATTGGGTTGCTGATATGCTGGCAATGGAAAAATTTGATGAGGCTGAACGTTCGCTGATACGGGTGCTGCGCGTCGATCCCTCTAATTTCAAGGGTCGTTATCTGCTGGCACTGGTGCACGCCAGGCAGAACAAATTGACCGATTCACAGATTATAATCGAGGATCTGGTGGCTGATTATGCCGATAACGAAAGCGTTTTGCTGCTTGCATCCGGATTGTACACCGCTTTGCAGCGTTACCCCAGGGCGATGGCCACACTGGATCGGGCCCTGAAATTAGCACCGAAACGTCCAGAGGGCTACCTTAACATGGCCTGGTTGCTGTTGCAGATGAATCCCGGAAAACTGGACGATCCCGAGATGTACTACCGCCGTTCGGTTGAACTCGGGGGGCAGCGTGATTTTGAACTGGAGCAAAGGCTGGGCATACGGCGCAAGTAGTTGAATTCATATTTTTAAGGGAGTGTGGATGGATTTATCTAATCTAGTGCAGGAATTTGATGTAGGTGGCAGACTTGTGACTGTGATGCCCACCGGCAACGGTAATGTGAACGACACGTATCTGGCGATATTCCGTAATACCTTCGAGGAGTATCAGGTTATTCTGCAACGAATCAACACCAAGGTTTTTCCAGACCCGGCTCTGATCATGAATAATCTGCGGAAGGTGACCGCGCATGTGCATCAGAAGCTGGAAAAGGATTGCGAGCGTGCCGATCGGGTGTGGCAGATGCCCAAAATTGTCAAGACCCGCAACGGAAATGATTTTTTTGTTGATAATGCCAACGGTTTCTGGCGTGTGATCACAAAAATTCCTTCGGCCACGGCTTTCGATGAGTCTCAGGGTGTGGAGCATGCCCGTGAGTGCGGTACGGTTCTGGGCTATTTCCATTGGCTGCTTTCGGATATTTCGCATGAGGGGTTTGCCGATCCTTTGCCCGGCTTTCATATAACCTCGGGGTATCTGGCGGCTTATGACCGGGTGCTGGAGGAAGTGCCGGAGGCGAAACGGCGGCTGTCGGCGTCGATGGAAGCGCGTCGGATGGCCGCTTTCGTTGAAAAACGGCGTGAGTTCGCCACCGTTCTGCAGAAGGCTCTTGTATGTGGTGAACTGCAGAAGCGTATGATGCACGGTGATCCCAAAGTGAATAACATCATGATCGATGATTTCACTGGTAAAGGTAGTGCCATGATTGATCTGGATACAATCAGTCCGGGATTGGTTCACTACGATTTTGGTGATGCGATCCGTTCAATCTGTAACCCCGCCGGGGAGGAGGAAACCAATCTCAGCAAGGTTTATCTTGATCTTGAACTTTGCGAAGCGTTCTGCATGGGTTATCTCGAACAGGCGGAAATGTTTATGAGCTCCGCCGACAAAAACTATCTTTACGATGCGGTACGGCTGATAACATTTGAGCTGGGATTGCGATTCTTCCAGGATTTTCTCGCTGGCGATATATATTTCAAAACCAGTTTCCCGGAGCAGAATCTACACCGTGCCCGGGTTCAATTCACTTTGTGTGAGTCCATCGAGGTGCGTGAAAGTATGCTGCAAAAATTGCTTTGCGGCTGAATATATTAAATCAGAAACAGGATTGTGATGAATAAGATAATTAAAAAACAGCAGCTGTCGGATGAAGTTTACCGGATGGAAGTGGAGGCTCCTCTGATCGCCTCCGAGCGTAAACCCGGTCAGTTTATTATCCTGCAGGTGGATGATGACTTCGGTGAGCGTATTCCCTTGACAATCGCCGATGCGGATGCAGAAATGGGTACCATCACCTTGATTTTTCAGAGTGTGGGGCGCACTACCCATCTGCTGGCTGAGATGAAAGTCGGCGATCGGATTCCGGATCTTCTCGGCCCGCTGGGTCAGCCGACACATATTGAGAAGGTCGGGCATGTGGTCTGCGTGGGTGGAGGCATCGGCGTGGCACCGCTGCATCCGATTGCGCAGGCTATGAAAGCCGTTGGCAACAAGGTGACCATAATCCTCGGTGCACGTTCCAGGAATCTGATAATAATGGAAGATGAGATGCGTTCGATCGCCGATGAGCTTATAGTCATGACCGATGACGGCTCTTACGGACGCAAAGGGCTGGTCACTGAGCCGCTCAAAGAGCTTTGCGAACAGACTCCGAAACCGGATATGGCCGTTATAATCGGCCCGCCCATTATGATGAAATTCGGTGCTGAAACAACCCGTCCGTATGCTGTTCCGACCGTCGTGTCATTGAATACAATTATGATTGACGGCACCGGAATGTGCGGCGGCTGCCGGGTTACGGTGGGTGGCGAAACCAAATTTGTCTGTGTTGACGGTCCGGAATTTGACGGACATCAGGTTGATTTTGACAATATGATCAAGCGTCTGGGAGCCTACAAAAAGCGTGAGAATAAAGATCACGAGGCACACCATTGCCGCTTGGATAGGTATCCTAGCTGAAAACGGTATCGAATTATCTGTCTGACTCAAGATCAAGACAGACCCTAAGTTCATTGCCGATTGAACAGTTTGAGAGTACGATTGAAGTGAGGAGTGAATATGCATGTTGCCCCCGAAGAGCTTCAAGCCGCCGCCGTTGCCAAACTGGCGGAACTTGAAGGTGTGGAAATGAAGCCGAAAAAGCGCGTGGCTATTCCCGTGCAGGAGATGCCTGCGCAGGATCCGCTGGAGCGGTGCAAAAATATGAAAGAGGTGGCTCTGGGTTACTGTGCTGAGCAGGCCAGGCTTGAGGCGATGCGCTGTTTGCAGTGCAAAAACGCGCCATGTGTGAGCGGTTGTCCGGTGGCGATCCGCATTCCCGATTTTCTCAAGGCTGCCGCCGATGGGCGCTTCGCTGATGCAATAGCGATTATCCGCGAAAATTCGCTGCTACCGGCGGTTTGCGGGCGGGTTTGCCCGCAGGAGAGTCAGTGTCAGCTTAACTGCACTGTTGGGAAAATATTGAAAGATGTCAACAAGTCGGTTTCGATCGGGCGTGTTGAACGTTTTGTGGCTGATCTGCAGCGTGAGAGTGAGACCGGTCAGGTTATACCCGAGATTAAACCGGAGAGCGGCAACAAGGTAGCGGTTATCGGCAGCGGGCCGGCCAGTATAACCGTAGCGGCCGATGTGCGCCGTGAGGGACATGCCGTGACAATGTTCGAAGCTTTTCATAAGCCGGGCGGCGTGCTGCTCTACGGCATACCCGAATTCCGCCTGCCCAAGGCGATTGTTAAAAACGAGATCGACACCCTGCGTGCCATGGGGGTTGAGGTGCGGACGAATTTTGTGATCGGGCGCACTCGTAAGCTTCAGGATCTGATTGATAAAGATGGGTTTGACGCAATTTTTGTCGGCACCGGTGCCGGGTTGCCGAAATTCATGAATATCCCCGGTGAAAACCTGGTGGGTGTCTTTTCCGCCAACGAATATCTGACCCGTTCCAATCTGATGAAATCCTATGATACCGAACGGGCGCACACCCCGATGTATAGCTCGCTCAAGGTGGCGGTGCTTGGCGGCGGTAATGTGGCCATGGATGCTGCCCGCACGGCGGTACGTCTCGGTGCCGATGAGGTTCATCTGGTTTATCGGCGCACCGAAAAAGAGATGCCGGCCAGGGTCGAGGAGGTTGCCCACGCCAAAGAGGAGGGGGTCATCTTCCACATGCTTGAGAATGCTGTCAGAATCATCGGTGATGAGAATGACCGTGTGATTGCGATGGAGTGTTTGCGTTACGAACTCGGCGAGCCCGACGATTCCGGGCGACGTCGTCCGGTGCCGATTGAGGGCAGCGAGTTCATGATGCAGGTCGATACCGTGATTGTCGCCATCGGCAACGGTTCCAACCCGCTGATCAGTCAGACCACAGAGGGTCTGGAGATCAACCGCTGGGGCAACATTGTGGTTGATGAAAACGGGCAGAGTTCGATCGCGGGTGTTTATGCCGGTGGTGATATTGTTCTGGGCGCAGCCACTGTTATTCTGGCGATGGGCGAAGGCCGCCGTGCGGCAGCGGCGATCAATGCCCGGCTGACCGGTTGATACAGCGTTAGTCGCTATAATTTTAGTTTCTGTCGTAAAAAACAAGAAAATGAGCGACCTGTTTACATAAGTTGTTGATTGAAATCGACTAAATAGCTTTTTCAAAAGCTTCAACTTCTTCAATTTATTATTTGCAAGCAGG
>JAGYOL010000116.1 GCA_018399555.1 Kiritimatiellia bacterium
TCTTGTTTTTTACGACAGAAACTAAAATTATAGCGACTAAGGTTCCCGGCAGGCATCGATCCGGTACCCGCTCACTTCCCACCGGGCCAGTGTAACCGGAAAATGATCTACTTTTGAGTACACTCTCTCGCCGCTATACAGATCGTAAACATCCGAAAGCTGTTTGAGCCGGATTGTGCCGTTCATTGCGTTCACCGGCCAAATACCGATTATGTTGTGACCAATGTAGCAGGGAACGGGTTTATCGCTCTCGAGATAACGATGCACTCCGGTGATTCGCATGACGGAGCGCATCCATGCGGTCGGCAAGCCGGAAGCACCGACATACATGGACTTCCACCCGCCTTTGTTCTCAATCACCATCGCCGGACGGGCTTCAGCACCGTGCATATAATCAGCGAGAACCACACCCCCTTCCGGACGGTTACGCACATACCACTCGGGGAATCCGCTGATTCTGGTGGGGGCCCACGCCAGACCGCCGCATCCTGAAACGTTCAGTCGCTGAGCAGATTTCATTCCACCAGGTGCAGGTTCCGAGCTTTGCACAATATCAATCTCCGTAAGAGAGCGCATTTTGTCAACCCCCCAACCCGTCTCATCATACAAACCGGCACCATACATCCAGATAAGCGTCCGATCCTCTTTTTTCAGATTATTACGAATCCAGCTACGTGCTCCGCTACTGAGCGCATAGGTTCCGGCAAACAGATAAACCTCACAGGGAGGAACCCGACCCGCTGTCAGATCATCCAGCAGGTAAATACCAAAACTGACACCGGCGCGGTGCAGATTATCTCGGAGAAACATGTCGATCGTCAATCGCGCTCCGGCATTATCAATTGAGCGTGTGGCAACATAACGGGAACTCCGCTCATCGATTATCACGGCGACATCCGGCTGATAAACCTGCTGATATTCCGGGGCGCGCGCCAAGCCATCTGCGGAATGCTGCCTCAGATGCATCTGAAAAGCCATAGTATCCAGCCGGGAGCATAAATTCTCCACCCTCGAAAACAGCTATCTGATAACCGGCGATCGATTCCGCGTATTGCTGCTTTTCAATATGCGTAACCAGATCGCGTAGATAATCAACGGCAGCGGTGATATATTCTGGGGAATTCGGGTCAGGCATAACATGCAGAGCTTTCTCCTGGTCACGCTGTTTTAAAACAGACAGGCACTTCAAGAAGACAACAGCATCCGTCAATGGGGCTGGGTCAGGCTGCCGGCGACTCCAGGGCGGTGAAGTTTGGCGTGTTGCACAATCAGGGCGTGATACTCCTGATATACCCGGATGCGGCATTTGCTCTGAAAAAGCGGTTCAAGGGCTGAGTGAAAGCGGTGCTGTATCTGCTGGTAACTATCCTGCATGGTGATAATGCCGGCGGATGAAAACAGGCGGCGGGTGTAGGTGTCGACTACAAACCAGGGCTGTTGCCAGCCGTACAGCAGCATGGAATCAGCGGTTTCCGGCCCTATACCGCGCAGTTTCAGCAGTTCGGCGCGGTTGGGAGGCGAATCATTCTGTCCAACAAAAAATTCAGCGAATGTCTTGAGATAAACGCACTTCCGGTTGAAATAGCCGGCAGGACGGATAGCCTCTTTCAGGTTGTCGTCCGCAATCCGCTGCAAGCTCAGCGGCTGAATGAGCTCTGCTTTGCGCAGATTTGTCAGAGCCTTCTCTACCGATTTCCAGGCTGTGTTCTGTGTAAGTATGGCCCCGACACATATCTCAAAGCGCTGATTTGCGCTCTGCGGCAGGTCATACCTGCCCGGATGATATTCGCCTCCCAGCGGCCACCATCCCTGCGGGCCATAGAGTTCCAGCAGTTTGTGATACTCTTCTATGATAATGCGGTGTGTCATTGAACTCAGAGCATCTCACGAATCCGGTTGGCCCTGTGGATCATCTCCGCCATTTTCAGGTCATCTCCTGCTTCGAGTGCTGTTTTGAACTCATTGAGGGTTGCGGAGAGCTGACAGACAGCCTGTAGAATGTTTTCGCGGTTCTGAGTGAAAATCGGCACCCACATCTCGGGAGAGCTCATAGCCAGACGCACGGTCGAGGCGAAGCCGCCGCCAGCCAGACGGGGGACAGCATAGCCTGCTTTTTCCTCATTCTGCACAGCCAGAGAGAGTGCGTAGGCGACTACATGCGAAACATGCGAAACATAGGCCGCGTGGCGGTCATGCTGGGCTGCATCCATAAACTCAAATTTAAGTCCTGCGAGGTGAAACAGTTCCAGTGCGGTTCGGCAAGCATCCGGGGCACTGAGTTCCAGCTCACAGAGCAAAACTGTCTTGCCGCGAAAGAGGCCCTTGCGTGAGGCTTGCGGACCCGAGCATTCTGTGCCGGCCATCGGGTGCGCAGCCACATAGCGCGAACGTGCAGGATGGTTCCTGACACACTCTGTTAACAGAAGTTTGGTTGATCCCATGTCAATTACGGTCTGATTGTCACGCACTAGGTCGAGCACTTCCGGCAGCAGCTTGTAAATCGCATCCACCGGTATCGCCAGCACAACGACATCCGCGGACGGCACTGCGTCGCCAAGGGGTAATATCTCATCGACAATTCCCATTTCCAGAGCGATCCGGGCGTTGCGGTCACTGCTTTCAACGCCGATCAGGCGCGTGATTGACGTTCCTTCACGCAGATCGCGGGCGAAAGAGCCGCCGATCAGCCCCAGTCCCACTATTGTTACTGTCATTGTATTTGTCCTGCCTATAGAAACTAGAGCTTTAAATGAAAAAAGACACGCTCTCGCGCGCCTTTTTCATCAAGTTTATCTGATTAATCCTACCAGCGTGACTCGCCGCGATCTCTTTTGAAATCACCGCCGCCGCGACGTTCACCTCTGAACTTGCCGCCGCCGCCGCCACCGCCGCCACCGCGACGTTCGCCTTGGGGTTTGGGTTGTGATTCATTGACGCGCAGCTTGCGGCCCATGAATTCAGCATCATTGGTTGCTGAAATCGCGGCCATCGCTTCGGTCTTGTCCGGCATATCCACGAAACCGAACCCCTTGGAGTCACCGGTAAAGCGGTCTGTGATTACACGGGCTGAACTTACAGTTCCGTGCTGTGAGAACAATTGATTCAAGTCTTCGTCTGCAGCCTGATAAGGCAAGTTACCGACATAGATATCCATTTGTTATTCCTGCTTTGTGTCATCATCAAATCCCGAGTGCTGCATGATGACACGAATGCGGACCGGTGTTGCCCCTGTTGGCATTTAACCCTTAATGGATTATCTTTGTATGGGGTTTATTTGTCAGGTTGCGATCGGCTAAACATGTTCAACATCTAAGCTCGGTCTGTTATATCCAGATAAACAATTCCCAATGTTTGAAATTATAAGCTTATTTAGGCCGTGTTGTCAACTCTGCTTACAAAAAAAAATACAAATATTTTCAGAGGGTGAATTGACCATATTTTCCGAGTTCCGCTTTACGTGGTCGTCATGATCCCAAATACGCCCCCCCCCCTTGGTTCCGGCTTTGCCGGTCTGGACCTATTAAAACTGCCGCCGAGTTCCGGTACCTCGGAAGATGCATTGCGACTATGGCGTTGATTTAACCATTTGCAATAAGCGGCAGATGCGCCCTCAGAAAATCTCATGTCAAGAGGGCATTGCGATTTGAACTGCTGTTATGCTATGCTGAGCGAAAGTGAAGTGAGGTTTATGCAGATGAGTGGTTCAACCAGAGAGGGAGCCGGCAGCCGCAGTATTAAGCGGTTTCCTCTTTATCTTAGAATTTTGCGGGAAATGAAAGCGGAGGGGGCTGAGTTCGCCTCCGGTGCGGTGGTGGCCAGGAGGCTGGCTTTTGATCCGATTGTAGTGCGCAAGGATTTCGCCAAAACCGGCGCGGTCGGCAGGCCGCGGCTTGGGTTTCCACTGGAGGATCTGATTGACGCGATCGAGCGTTTCGGCGGCTGGCAGACCCAGACCAAAGCGGTGCTGGTTGGTGCGGGACGACTGGGTTCGGCACTGCTGGGCTACCCCGGCTTCAGTGAGCAGGGCTTTAAGATCGAGGCCGCCTTCGATATTGATGCGTATCACAATCAGCAGATTGCCGGTGTGCCGGTTTATCCGGCGGAAGAGATAACCGGCAGAGTCAGAAAGCTCGGGGTCTCGCTCGGCATCCTGACTGTTCCGGATGAGTGCGCTCAGAAGATTACGAATGCTTTGATTGAGGGCGGGGTGCGTGGAGTCTGGAATTTTACCCCGGTGCGTTTGAAGGTGCCCGGACATGTGGTTGTCAAACGCGAGGACCTGGCGGCCAGTCTGGCAGTGCTGTTCTACCGCCTGCATAAGGATGAGGAGTCACTCAAATGATCTGCGGCATGGATGTTCTGCTGCAGGAGCATGCGGGGTCACTCAAAAAGCGCCGTGTGGCACTGCTCTCGCATCAGGCGGCTCTGGTCAGGGGCGGTGCCACCTCGGCGCAGGCGTTGCGACGGGCGGTCGGTCCGGCTCTGTGTGCGCTCTTCGGTCCTGAGCATGGATTCACAGGTCAGACCGCCGCCGGTGAAAAAACTTTCAGCTCGAATCATCCCGAATGGGGCATTCCAGTCTATTCACTTTATGGAGAGATGCGTTCACCGTCGGCTGAGATGCTTGCCGGAATAGACACGGTAATTTGTGATCTTCAGGATATCGGAGTGCGCTGCTACACCTATCTGGCCACTCTGCTCAACATGTGCGCTGTCTGCCGTGAGGCCGGTATCAATCTGATTGTGACCGACCGTCCGGTACCGCTGCCTGTGACAGTCGACGGTCCGCTGACCGAGCCCGGTTCTGAGAGTTTTGTGGCACCCTGCCCTTTACCGATGGTTTACGGCATGACACCCGGCGAGACAGTGCGGTGGCTCTGCGCAATAAAAAGAACTACCCTGCAGCCGACAGTTGTTCCGATGAGCGGATGGCGGCGTGCGGACTCGCTCTGTTTTTCGGCAGATACCGGCGGTTTCATGGCGCCCTCACCGGCTCTCAACAGTATTGAGAGTACATTCTCTTATGCGGCACTGGTTTTTTGCGAGGCACTCTCCGGCATCGATTGCGGCAGGGGAACCAATATGTCCTTTCGTCTGTTCGGCGCGCCCTGGCTGGAGGGTGAGGCTTTCTCTGAGATTCTCAACCGCCGAAAGATCAGCGGCGTTCATTTTCATCCACACCGTTATGTTGCCGCATCGGGTCGTTGGCAGGGACGCGAACTGAACGGCGTGCGTTTGGGTGTGCATAAGCCTGCGGCGTTTCATCCGGTTGAGTGTTCACTGCATATCATCCGGGAGTTAGTCGGACGTTACGGTGATTCCAGAGTGTGGCGGGCCAAGGGTGTGCGGCAGCACTGGTTCGATAAACTCTACGGCGGGTCAACAACCCGTCATGATCTGAAAAACAATGTGAGCGTAGGGCGAATCGCGGCACGGTGGCGGCGGGAGCGGACGGAATTCATGCGTGCACGCGAAAAAGCAATGCTTTACCGAGGTTGAAAGATATTGAGTTCACAGGATTACGGCATCGCTCCAGTTTGCCTGTGAGGCACCTGTGCCGTAGAGTACATTGAGTCGGGCAGAGCGGTCAGGTCGTATGTTTGTGATCTGCCCGGGGTCGATTCTGCCAGCGGAGTCGCAGGCAGCGGCAACGGTGAACCATACCGGTTTGATGCCCGCCGCGCGAAATTCCCTGTCGAGACGCAGAGTCAGCGCCTTCCAGTCAGTAGATGAAGGTGCGTCGATAACAACCGCGTTACTCTCTGCGGCCCTCCTCAGAATGGAATTGATCTCCAGACCCTGCTCTGACGGCCTGGTGGCGGGTGTCACACTGGCCTCCCGCATGGTCAGTGCCAGCGCGGCACCGTAAATCGGCGCCTGCTCTCCCAGCAGGCACTCGCGCAGCGCGACTTCGTGTGCAACCAGGGTTTTCAGGGTTGCATCCAGTGCCGGGATGAACAGATCCCGGCTGAGTGCAATATTACCCCCGATGACGAGAGCGTCGGCGTTAAAGGAGCTTAGCCAGGGTGCCAGAAAACGAGCGAGTTCAGAGCCGAAGTTGTTGAAAAGCTCCCGGGCCTGTCGATTGCCCTTTGCAGCCTGATCGGCAACCTCGCGGGCACCGCTGACCTTTGCGCCGCTGATCTTTTCCCATTCGCCAACAATACCGCGTGTTGTGAAATAGTCATCGGCTATGCCGTCTTTCCATGGCAGGTACCAGAGTTCACCTCCGTTGGTGACACCTTTGCCTCCGGTCTGCGGTCTGCCATGGTCGATGAAAGCGGCTCCGAAACCGGTGCCCAGTGTAATTACAATCGCGCGTTTGAAACCGGCTGCTCCGCCGCGGAAATATTCACCCATGGCGAAAGAGGCGGCATCGTTGTTGAAGAGTACCGGTTTGCCGGCACCCAGCACACTGCTCAGGGAGGTGTGGAAATCAACGCCGAACATCTGCTCATATTTCTGCTGCGCCGGTGTGATGCGGCAAATGCCTGTGGCATAGTCAAAGGGACCGGGTATGGCCAGTCCAACCCCTTTAGCAGCATCGGCGTCAACTGTGGCGGCGCACGCCGCGATCGCCGATTCGAATACGCCGAGAACTTCGCAGGGTGCGGCGTTGGTGTTCAAATCTCGCCGGATCACGCTTTCAGCGAGCATTTCGAAGCTGGTTGCATTAACCAATGCCAGCGTTATGTGTGATCCTCCGACATCAATGCCCATGAAAAAGCTCGCGTTCATCATCGCTTCCCTTTCACAAAAAAAGCGCCGTTGCTGACGGCGCTTCGTGTTAACTGAATTTATTCGTATTGATTTCGTATGCTGCTCGGCAGAGGCATTGTCCCCTCCCAAGAGGCCGGTCCGGCCCACGGCATATCGGTGTCATGCGGGCTGTCCTGCATGCATCCGGCCACGACGAGCATTGTCAACAGCACTGCGCCCAGTACCAGCATTTTAGAAGAATACGACATCGCCTTTTTCCACAGTTGCCTGCTGCCAGTCGCTCATAATATCCGCAACCACCAGATTTCTGCCGCTAACTACCTGACGCAGCTTGACACGCGTTATAAATTCGCCGGCGGCACTTTGACGACCCGGACGGCGTACATTCATTTCGAGCTGAGGCAGCATATTGTTGCGTTCGGGACCGAGCATCTCGGTCATGGCCGCGTCGGAAAATTCCAGTACGGCGAATTTAAGATCATCGTTGGCCTCGATAATTGTAGCTTTGTCGCCCGCACTGAGAGCAGTGACCGCCACATCACCGCTGCCACCGCCGCCGCCGCCGCTTGCAGGCTGCTTGCTACGTCCGCTGATTTTATCTTTGAGTGCTTCGATCAGCTCTTTGGCCTTGGTCAGATCCTCTTCCAGCACCAGTTTCTGATCGGTTATGGTTTCGAGTTCGTTCTGGGTATCGGCCAGTTCGGCGTTCAGCTCACGCTTCTCGGCGGTCAGTTTAGCGACACGGTCTTCAAGTTGCGACTTCTCATTTTCAAGTGAGGCGATCTGCTCTTTTTTTTCGGTCAGTTCAACCTTTGTTTCGCGTCCGGCAGTTTTGAGTGAGTTGATCTCATCCACTGAACCGCTCAGTTTCTCGCGCATCTTTTTCAGTTCGTCGCGTGTCAGGTTTAATTTGGCCTGTTGAACCTTGGCGCGTTCAAAGACAGAATCAAGCAACTCCTGCATTGAACCCTTGCCGGATGTCGCCGGACGCTGCGTCAGAGAATCCAGGACTGGCTCGCCGGTTGCCGGATCAATAACGTAGAGACTGCGCAGTTGACGGCGTAGCTTGTCGGAGCCCAGGTCGAAGGTCGGCAGATTGGGTGTTTCAAGCTCCACGGTGTAGTTGTCCAGCATATTCTGCTTCTGGGGACTGACAAGTTTGCGGTCTTCAACGGGGTCGATGTCTTTCTCCAACGGTATCGCCGCCTTCGACTCAGCATCTTCCGCCTCAATGGTTTTAGCCACCTTTATGACAGTCTCCTCAAGAATCTGGTTGCGCTTTGTGAGAAGCTCACGCTTCGCGAAAAGCATATTTGCAAATATCAAAGAGACGACACTCAGTATCAGTATAATGATGACCAGTACTCTTAACGCTTTACCCATGACAATACCTCTGAATTAATTCCTGTAAATAGATTTAACAACATGATTAAAAATATATTAAAAAGGGTGCGACTGCAACCAGAATTTTGACTGACCGGGGCTTTTTTTTGGTTTTTGTGCAAAATGGCGTCAATATCTACGTAAAATTGTGTGAAACAGCGCAAAAAAGGTGTGATTCAGAGAGGCCCCATCACTTACGCTTCACGCATCCATTCACCGCATCGGAATCGGTATGGGAATCGGAATGATACTTCTCACACGTGCGCGCTTTTCCTCTTGTTGGATGCCAGCCAATAATGGACGGCCACACTAAAAGAAACTCCTCGTGCGCGCGGTCACTATCTGGTCGGCATGACCTGCCGTTATCGGCAGGCAGCGTCTGCGACGGGTTACGTGCCGACTGAATACTGTAATATTAGTCGCTATAATTTTAGTTTCTGTCGTAAAAAACAA